>JBAXXF010000165.1:0-3746 GCA_037128035.1 bacterium
GAAAAGTACCTTGATGGAAATTGACCTCAGTAAGGTTCTGTACAGCTTGCTTTGGTTCCTCTATCACCATGAATGAGTTCTCGTCCAGATTGAAGAAATATCCTATGTTAAATTTTATAGAGGCTGTTGAATATGCTCCAGTAGAAACAGAATCGAGTAGTGCCAGACCTAGGTTGTTCTCTCCTATCCCCCATCCTGTGCTTGCCGCACGTTTATAAGTGACGTTCTTGTTCACCTGATTGAGGAAAGCTACCGCTTTTATCGGCGGTTCCTGGTTCTTTCCAAGCATTTTAAATGCGAAAGTCATGATCTCTTGTTGATAAAGATACGCGCCAGCGACCACACATAGAGATAATAGGATTATTAATGCTTTTTTCACTTTAACTACTCTCCTATCTTGTTCTTGCTTATATCTATGACCACCCTCGATGGATTGGGCAATGCCATGAACTGCTCGAACGTTTTTGCTTTTAATTTCATGCTAAGGATCAATTCCCCTTCTGCTGGCAAATGAAGTACCTTAATGCTATCTATGTATTTACTGTTCTGTAGCTTCTTTTTTAGCTCTATCTCCTTGCTTGGGGATATGGAAGCCTCAAGGGTGAGATTTATAGTATCCTTGTCTTTTTTTAGGTAGTAGGCAGGCTCATTTTCCCCAGTAATATCAAAGACTATCCGTTGCACATCCGCTTTGACCGATGTCCTTATGTTACTCAGGTCATTGACAGGACTACTGGCGGGGCAATTATTTCCGATAAGAGACAGTATGAATACCACTATAGAAAGCATTGAGATTCTCCTTAGTTATAGAGATAGTATAGCATAAAAAGTGGAGGTGTATAGTTTTTATGCAATTGCACGCTATTCTGTCAGGTTTTAGTCATATAAGGGAGCTTTTAAATAGCTTGGAAATATGTTATAATATAGTAATTACGGGGTGTTAAGGTTTATGGCACAGCAGTTGCAAATTAAAAAGCATGAGGAACTTAGATAAAATGAGAAAAACAAACATACAAAAGAGGTGTTTTATGAAGGGGAGACTTTTTATTACAATAATAGGCGTAGCAGTAATGCTAGCTTCTGTGAACCTAATGGCACAAGATGGTTTAACAGGTAAAGTTAAAGTAGACTTCACTTATAGTGGTGGCGATATTACCATACCTGGTAAACTAGGTTGGATAAATGACGATGCTACTACTGCTGCCAACACTCAGACAAAAGTAGCAGTTTCAGAATGCACAAGCCCTCATGGTCTTGTTGGCATACTTGGAGCGGTTCTTCCTTTCTATCAGACATATGCTGCAATGTCCGTTTACAATCATCAAATAGATGCTGACCAGGCTATTGGGATACAGGAGATCATAAGCACTAATCAGACTAATCAGCTTTTCTATAATGCTGCTATAGCAAGTCCTTGGGCACCTTATATACTTGGTGGCAACAGTATGAGTAGCGGTCTTGGAACGTATGGTTCAAGCAGCCTATATGGCAACATGAACCTAGGTGCACTTGCATCAGGTGCTTCTAACCCTAAGTGGAACTAAATTAATTCAATATACTATTTAAAGGCGTCCGGTTTTCCGGGCGCCTTTTTTTTTGTCTCACAGTTTGCTTGATAAAGAGCATCCCCTGATATAAATCTATTCCGGGTTAAATTTCATCCAAGATCTAAGGAGGGATTATGTCCGTGGTAAAACGCATAGGTGTAATAGGCGGCAGCGGCCTATATGACATAGAAGGGATGACCAATATAGAGCATGTTGAAATGGACACTCCTTTTGGCAAACCGTCAGATGCTTTCATTAAAGGAACTTTGCATGAGAAGCATGGTGATATAGAGCTTATCTTCCTTCCAAGACATGGCAAAGGACACAGAATAAGCCCATCTGAGATCAACTCGAGAGCAAATATCTATGGTTTCAAGAAATTGGGAGCTAAGGTCCTTATCTCTGTCAGCGCCGTTGGTAGTATGAAAGAGGAAATAGCCCCTGGCGATATAGTCCTAGTAGATCAGTTCATAGATAGAACCAAGCTAGACCGTGGGCACACTTTTTTTGGAGATGGTGTAGTGGCACATGTATCAGTCGCTGACCCTGTGTGCAAGATAGTAAGGGGATGCCTACAAAAGGCCGCTAATGGAAAAGGAAAGATACACAATTCTGGTACATATATAACTATGGAAGGACCTCAGTTCTCCACTAGAGCGGAATCAAAAGTATATAGAATGCTAGGCGTAGATGTAATAGGAATGACGGCTTGCCCAGAATATAAACTTGCACGCGAAGCAGAAATGCACTTTGGCATGATAGCTCTTTCTACCGATTATGATTGTTGGAAAGAAGAAGAGGCTCACGTCACTGTTGATGCAGTAATGGAAACAATGAGATCTAATGTGAGTAAGGCAAAATCCATCATCAAGGATGTTATCCCAGTGATATCTGCTGAGTGGAATAGGATAACTGATTGTTCCTGCGGCAACGCACTTAACAACGCTATAATGACCGCCCACGATAGGATACCTAAGGAAACATACTCCAAACTGGAACTTCTTATAAACAAATATGTTGAGAGGAAAAACTAATGCCCAAAAGAAAGATCCTTGTAGCGGGAACTCTGGCGTTCGACTCACTGGAAACCCCACACGGTAAAAAAGAAAAGATCATCGGCGGTTCTGGAAATCATTTTGCAATAGCAGCATCGATTTTTACTAAGTTAGAGATGTCAGCCATCATAGGTACTGACTTTCCTAAGGAGCATCTAGGTTTTTTGAACAAAAGAGGCATAGGGACAAGCAATGTTGCGACGGTCCCAGGTAAGACCTTTCACTGGAAGGCCCGTTATCATGGTGCTATGAACGAAGCTGAAACGCTTGATACAGAACTTAACGTCCTCTTGGAATATGATCCTGTGATGGACGCCACAGCTAAAAAATGCGAGATACTTTTTTTGGCCAATCTACATCCTGCAAAGCAAGAAAAAGCTATCAAGGAAACACCAAATGCTAAGCTACGCATCCTTGACACAATGAACTATTGGATAGAGACGGCACTTGATGAGTTAAAGGAAGTCCTAAAGAAGATAGACATCCTAATAATCAACGAGCACGAAGCTAGAAACATTACAAAACAGACCAACATAATAGTAGCACTTCATGAAATAATGAAGCTGGGGCCAAAGACCGTGATAATCAAAAGAGGTGAGTACGGTTCCTTTGTTTATAGAGAGGGAGAAAAGTTCTTTTACGTGCCTGCATATCCTGTGACCAAGGTCATTGATCCTACTGGGGCAGGTGATACTTTTGCAGGTGGTTTCACTGGTTATCTTGCTACATGCAAGAACATGAACTCGTTCAATGAGATAAAGAAAGCGATGTTGTACGGTACTGTTACAGCATCTTACATGGTAGAAGGTTTCGGACATGATTCGATAGCGGTTACCAAACTGTCCGATGTGAAAAAAAGATATAAAGAATTGTTATCAATGCTTACTATTAAATAAGGGGGATTTTTATTATGGCTAAGATCAAAGACATTCTTGCGAGAGAGATACTGGATTCACGTGGCAATCCAACAGTAGAGTGTGACGTTTATTTGGATAACGGCATATGGGCAAGAGCTGCTGTACCAAGTGGTGCTTCAACAGGTACTCATGAAGCTCTAGAACTAAGAGATGGCGACAAGACCAGATACCTTGGAAAAGGTGTTAAAAAGGCCGTTAACAATGTTAGGGAGTTCATAGCTCCACAG
>JBAXXF010000166.1:0-3742 GCA_037128035.1 bacterium
GTCTACGTCCAAGCCTTTGTATTTTGCTACAACTTCGCCAGGAGCGGAGGTACCAAAATCATCTATGCCAAGTTTTAGGGCATCGGTACCAACTACAGCATCCCATAGCCTTACTGTTCCAGCCTCTATTGAAACTTTTTTTACTGTAGAAGGGATGACGGACTCTTTATATGTTTTGTCCTGAGCAAGGAATCTTTCCATGCAAGGGATGGAAACTATCCTCATCCAAGTTTCTGCTCTAAGCATTTGTCTGGCCTTTACTGCCAGAGAGACTTCACTGCCTGATGCAGCGACTACACATCTAAGTGCACCTGTCTCTGCCAATATTGTATATCCGCCTCTTCTGACACCTCTTATTACAGAATCCCTATCAGCATCTTTTACAGGCTCAATGTTCTGTCTAGTCAGCAGCAGAGCGGTAGGACCATTTTTATTCTCAAGAGCAACAAGCCAAGCTTCTATTGCTTCTACCTCGTCACAAGGTCGCATAACTGTAAGCCCAGGTATAAGTCTTAGACTACTAAGCTGTTCTATAGGTTGATGAGTAGGACCATCTTCTCCCACAAAAATACTATCATGAGTAAAAACATAAACGACCTGACGCTTCATTAGAGAAGCAAGCCTTATGCTTGGTCTCATATAATCTGAGAAGATAAGGAAGGTGGATGCATACGGCAATACACCGCCGTAAAGTGACATGCCGTTCACTATACCGCCCATAGCATGTTCCCTGATACCAAAATGCAGGTTCTTCCCTTTGAAATCATCTTTCTTTATGGACGAAGAACCATTTATGACGGTTTTATTTGAAGGACCAAGGTCTGCAGATCCACCGGCAAAACCATTTATATGTTTTGCTATGACCTGAATACAGCGACCAGAAGTGCTTCTTGTCGCTTCAGATTTACCAGCAACAAGCCCTCTTAGTTCTTTATATAGTTCATCTGCTATATTGATCTCTTTTATTTCATCTATCGCTTTTTTTACTTCTTCCTTTTTTACAGCCTCTGCTAATTTCTTGTTCCAATCCTTATACTCTTCTTCCATCAACTTTATTTTTTGTTTTGTGAACTCATATACCTCCGTAGGTATATCAAAAGAACTGCCTGTCCAATTCAAGTTCGTTCTAAGGCATGCAAGCTCTTCCTGCCCCAGCGGCTCGCCGTGGGCAGAGGACTTACCCTCTTTCTTGTTGGCCCCTTTGCCTATTATTGTATTAGCTATTATAAGTACTGGGCTCCCTGTATGTCTTTTAGCTGTATTCAAGGCGCCCATTATCTGGCTGTGATCAAAACCATCGACTTCCATGACCTTCCAGCCAAGAGCCTCAAATCTTTTGCCCACGTTCTCGCTCATAGCAAGGTCAGTTGGCCCCTCTATGGAGACCCTGTTGCTGTCATATATGTATATAAGGTTATCTAGGCCCAGATGCCCTGCAATGCTTGCAGACTCATTGGTTATGCCTTCCATAATATCGCCGTCGCTTACTATCGCGTATATTTTTGAATCAAAAAGCTCTTTCTCTCCTGTCTTAGCTTGAAGCATTTTGTTGGCTATAGCAAAACCCACACCGTTGGCGAATCCCTGACCAAGCGGACCTGTTGTTGTCTCAACGCCAGGGGTAAGGCCGTACTCAGGATGGCCCGGTGTTATGGAATTAAGCTGACGGAAGTTTTTTATATCATCTATGCTCACACCAAAGTCATAAAGGTGCAATAGAGAGTACAGCATCATGGAAGCATGCCCTGCAGAGAGCACGAATATATCCCTACCTAACCACTTAGGGTCCTTAGGATTGAACTTTAGGAAGTAGTGCCACAATATAAAGGCCACGTCTGAACAGCCCAAAGGCATCCCAGGGTGCCCGGAACAAGCCTTTTCAACTGCATCCGCAGAAAGGACTTTCATCGAATTTATGCATTCATTAACAAGTTTGCCGTCGTACTTAAGCTCCATCTATCCCCCTACAATAATAGCATATGGGGTTTGTAACAAATGACTGCAAACTCGTCAATGCAGAAAGCCCAGAAAGACATTGAAAATGATGCCACTTTCAAATATCATAAAATCATGATCCCTAAGTACGATCAGTATCTTGAAAAATACCTGAAGGAATATCAGGAAAACCCAAGATCCAGGGTTTTTGCTCCTCTTGCTGAAGCTTATAGAAAAAGCGGCTTGTTGGACGAAGCCATTGAGATCTGTAGAGAAGGCCTTGAATACCATCCTAATTTTATAAGCGGAATGGTCGCACTTGCAAGATGCTACTTTGACAAGGGTTTATATACAGCAACTATAAAAGAGCTAGAAAAAGTCATTTCAGAGGTCCCTGATAACTACCTAGCGCAAAAACTCTTAGCACAGTCATACGCCCTTGTTGGCGACAAGAATAATGCCTTAAAGACCTTTAAAATGCTCCTTTTCATGAACCCAAAAGATGAAGAAGCAAAGGCCATACTTGCGGACATAGAAAAAAATGACAAGAAGATACTGGAAGAGGACCTTTTAAACGTAGAAAGTGAGGACATCTCTGAGCCTGAAGAAGAGACCCCTCCAACACCTGTTTCAAATCAACCATCATTTAAGGTCATAGACGATATAATGCAGGAAGCAGACCTTGGCTTTGAAGAAAAACGTATATCGCAGGCCTTTAATATACCTCAGGAAGAAATAGACCCAGAAAAGGTGCTCACAGACATCAGCACAATGACCATGGGTGAACTTTTGGAAGCCCAAGGACACAAGGAAAAAGCGCTGGAAGTTTACAAGAACATATTGTTACAGGACCCTGATCAACCAATGATCAAAGACAGAATAGCGTCGTTAGAAAAAGAATTGGGTGTGCATAATTATAGAGAAGAATCCATACACCTTGAAGAAAGAACAGAGGAAGCTACCAATTCACCTGAAGACAATAAAAATAATATTGAAGAAATGTTCACTGGCGAGCTAATAGTTTCACATGAAGTTGACAGAGAACCCGTTACCGAAAGCACTCCAAAAGCATCCGATGATCTAGACGACCAATGGATATTCCAAGGCGCAGATGATGACACTAAGGTCACAAAGCTTCAAGCGCTTCTCAATAAGGTTAAATCTTACAAAGCCTCAAATCTTGGCTAATGTATCTTCTTTTTTCACTGTAGCTTTCAGGAATATGATCAACTCAGATCTTATTTCCTTTGACTCTTCCTTACCGAAGAACCAACCGACTATAGGTATCTTCTTTATAAGAGGAACACCCGCGTTGGATTCCCCGTTATCAACAGAGTACAAACCACCTATTACTGCTGTGTCGCCGTTCTTCAGAAGTATTTGAGAAGAGGCTTTTCTTACCCCTATCCCTGGCGGCAGCAACTTTGATGTTCTAAGCGTATAATCAGGGAATTCTCTCTTAACGTTTATGTCCAAGATGATCTCATTATTCTCTGTTATCCTTGGTGTGACGTTGAGAGCAACTTCTATGTTCTCGAACTCTATCTTATCTATAGTTTCACCACTAGCGGTTTGACCGGTAGTTTTATACGCTACCTGTGTACCCTGTAGTATGCTTGCCATCTGCCTATCTATAGCCGAGATCTTAGGAGCGGAAACTATCTTCACTTCTCCATTCATAGATGCAGCACCAATTGCAGCATCTATATTACCTATACCGCTTACGTTCTTGAAGGCAATATCACCACTTGAAGTAGCCCATGAGAATCCCATAGAGCTCAGCCATGTATTGTTAGCTTCAATTATG
>JBAXXF010000167.1:0-3728 GCA_037128035.1 bacterium
AACCTAGGACCATCCGGTTATGAGCCGGATGCTCTACCAACTGAGCTATAGGCCCGACCAAGCTATGCTTTTATAGTAAAGGGTTTGCAAAACTGCAAGCCTTTTTATTGGGGTCTTATTGAGAGCCTTCAATAAAGGGTTTCAGCTTTTTAGACCTGCTTCTTCTCCTTAGTTTCTGTAGGGCTTTAGCCTCTATCTGCCTTATCCTTTCCCTTGTTACGTCAAAATCCTGCCCTACTTCCTCAAGGGTATGGTCACTCTCTTCACCTATGCCAAATCTCATCCTAAGGACCTTTTCTTCCTTCGGTGTAAGTGTGGCTAGGACCCTTCTGGTCTGCTCAGAAAGGCTTAAATTAACAATGGCCTCAGACGGTGATACAGCCGAGGTGTCCTCTATAAAGTCCCCAAGATGTGAGTCTTCCTCTTCACCAATAGGGGTTTCAAGGGATACTGGTTCTTTTGATATCCTAAGGACCTTTCTTACCTTATCTACCGGCATTTCCATTCGATCCGCTATCTCTTCAGGTGTAGGCTCTCTGCCTATTTCCTGGACCAGTGCCCTTTGTGTCCTTATTAGCTTGTTTATGGTCTCTATCATGTGCACGGGTATTCTTATAGTCCTCGCCTGGTCTGCTATTGCACGTGTTATAGCCTGTCTTATCCACCATGTTGCATACGTGCTGAACTTGTACCCTCTCTTATATTCAAACTTATCTACTGCCTTCATCAGGCCTATGTTGCCTTCCTGTATAAGATCTAAGAATTGAAGGCCTCTGTTCGTGTATTTCTTTGCAATACTGATTACTAGCCTGAGGTTTGCTTCTACTAGCTCGTTCTTTGCTCTATCAGCTATTTTTTCTCCCTCGACTATTTCGTGACAAAGCACTTTAAGTTCAGCAAGAATTAATCTTGAATCAGCCTCCATCTTTGCCAATACTTTTTGGTGCTCTTCTATGAGTATAGAAAGCTCTTCTAAATAATTGATCGTTATAGATGCTTGGTCCTGATACTGTTTTGCAAGTTTAGGGTTCTTCTTTAATGCGCTCTTTAGGTTGTTGAATTCATCTATGTTAGAGACCTGGACCTTTCTAAGTTGTCTCTTTATTGCGAACTCTGCCTGTTTTATCTGCTGATGGTATATCTTGAACTTGCTGATTATCTTGTTGATGGTCTTTCTGTTGAGGTTTATTTCCCTGAATGACTCCCTCATCTTTTCTTTGTTCTTTTCCATCTCTTCGAGTAATTTTTCTTTATTGGAAAGTTTGGCTATTTTTTTAGCTTTGTCCTGAAGGCTAACGTTAGCAGCGAACATCTTTTGGATGAAATCTATACTTTCTAATATCTTTTTCTCTAGACTGGTTTCATTAATGGCGTTCTCCATATCGTCCCCACCCTTAACAAGGTCAGAGACCCTATAGCGCCCTTTCTTCAACTTATCGGCAAGGTCAACAATGCCGCTAATACCAAGTTCGGAATTGAAGACAACATTAAGTATCCTATTCTCTCCGTCCTCTATTCTTCTGGCTATCTCTATTTCACCATCTCTGGAGAGCAAAGATACTCCGCCCATTTTCCTTAAATACAGTCTTACTGGATCACTAACACCACCGCTTATAGTCTCTATATCATCAAAGAAACCATCTACCGGTTCAATGTCCTCTGATCCCTCTTCCAACATATAGGATTCGTTCGTTGATTTTGTTTTTTGGTATTTTTTCTCGTTCTCAACTATTTCCACTGAGTTCTGTTCAAGAAGATGAAGGATGGCATCCAGTTCTTCCTTGTCGATTATGTGCTTTGACAGGTTGTCATCTATCTCTTTGAACGTCAAAAAGCCCTTTCCAACACCAAGGCTTAAAAGTTCTTTTACTGATGCTATCTTTTCTTTCTCAGCAGGGTTCTTGACCATCACCATAAAATGAAATCCCTCCAGTTTATTCTAGAACACCTAACATCGGCTTAAGACGGTTTATCTCTTGTACAATTGCCTTATACTCACGTAAAGCATTTTCTGAGTTTTCACCCTCTTTTATTTTCCTTAGATTGTCCATCCTTTTCCGTTCAAGCTGAAGCATTTTGAACCTTACCATACAGCCCGAAAATTCCCTTTCAAGATTCATGCCATCGTTGTCTTTTTTGTTTATAAATTCTTTTGTAAGGAAGCTTTCGAACCAGTCAAAGCCTGATTCCTTTGCTATATAAAGCCAGTCGGACACCGTCAGACTGCCCCTTTGACCTAGTAGGTTCTTTGCTTTGTATATAAAATTTCTAATGTCTTCTGGTAGATATGCATCCCATTCCTCGTCAAAGACCCTTTCAGAAAGCTGAGGCATTAAGAACAGGACCTTAATTAAATTTTTATGGAGGGGATCTATCTTCCCCATAGACGTTGTTCTCTTTACGTTGACCGTTTGAGGGCCCTGGCTTACTGACCTGTTATAATTCGCAAGCAGTCCGGAAAGCTCTTTTGTACTGAGCCCGCTCCTTATGGACAGTTCCTTCAACCAAAACGTCTTTCAAACGTTATCTGGTATAAGGGCAATATACCCAAGGATTTCCTTTGTAATTTTAGCTACTTCATCAATTCTGTGTTCGACAGAGAACTTGTCAGATATTATTTTACCCATTAGCGGCTTTGCTTTTTTGAGCCTTGATTCAAGCTCCTCTTTGCCAAGTTTTATTACAGCATCATCAGGGTCCATTTCATCTTCAAGGAATAAAGCATCTACCTTTAAGCCATTCTCTAAAAGAGGCACAAAGGATCTCTTTGCTGCGTTTATACCTGCTTCATCTGAATCGTAAAAAAGAACGATCCTGTCCGTATATCTTTTTATCAGGCCAACCTGCTTATCCGTAAATGATGTTCCAAGTGTAGCCACGACGTTCCTAATACCTGCTTGATATAGACTTATAAAATCCATATAGCCTTCTACCACGACCGCATATCCCATATCCCTTATGCTTTTACTAGTTTGATAGAGGCCGTAAAGAACTTCTCCTTTCTTATACAGGTCGCTTTCTCTTGAATTTATATATTTAGGGGAGTCTTCCTTTGGCTCTAATATCCTACCGCCAAAGGCCACGACATCACCCCTGTTGTTCAAAATAGGGAACATTATCCTATCCCTGAAAGTATCATAGTATTTGCCGTTGGTTTCTTTAACAAGACCAAGTGATACTGCCCCGCCAAGGGATATACCTTTCTTGGTTATAGCAGTAGCTAGACTGTCCCACTCTTCCGGGGCATAGCCTATATAGAACGTTTTCATCGTTTCTTCTGATAGGCCTCGTAACTTAGCATAAGTCTGGGCCTTATTCCCTGTTGTTTTGATCCTGGAAATAAAATGGTCCCTGGCGATGATGTTTATGTTCACCAATTCCTGACGCTTATCTAGAAGCTTCTTCTCTTCATATGAGCGCTCTACTGTGGGAAGTTTTACATTGGCTATTTCTGCTAACTTAACAACAGCTTCGTAAAAAGAGATATTCTCTATCTTCTCTACAAAACTTATAACATCTCCGCCTACATGGCAGCCAAAGCAGTGGAATATTTGTTTGTCTGGATTAACAATAAAACTTGGGGTCTTCTCAGAATGAAAAGGACAGCAACCTTTATAGTTGGAGCCGGTTTTTTTTAAACCAATCCGTTCGCTAGCGATATCGACGATATCGAGCTTGGATTTTATCTCCTCAATAACATTCTGAGTTATTTTTACTTGGGTCAAGAA
>JBAXXF010000168.1:0-3667 GCA_037128035.1 bacterium
GTATTAAAAGCATCACTTTCCGTTATTCTCTATTATTTTATTTTCTAGATTGGTGTTGAACTCCATTGCTGGTCTCTCTTTGAAAGAGGTAAAAATAGTACCCGACTCATAGCTTGATCCATTTATCGTTATTTTTTTATCATTTGCTACTACGAAAGGATACCTGGCCTGGACCTTTATCCTGTAATCCCGCAAATAATTAAAAGCGCTATCTTCATTACCGGAGCAGACCATCTCAACAAAGACTTCGTGGTGCCCTGGTGCAATAAAAGAATTGTAAACAGGATAACTATCTTTCTTGATCCTATACAGATCGTAGTCAGAATATACCCTTTTACCGTCAAGGATGTACGTTAAGCTTAATATGCTGAACCTAGAGCTCATATTGTTCTTATGTTCTATGACCAAGTAAGATAGAGGTGTTTTAGCAATAACCTCATCCTTTGTGGTCTCGATAAGCTTTGATTTAGCATCCAAGACCCTATTTCTTATGGCATCTACTTTTTCTTGTATGGATTTTATATCCATATTGCTGACCTCTGTAGCATCCTTGGTGTTAGCTTTGAATTTTTCAGAGTTATCAACAGGCGTGAATGTCTTGGTGGCATCCTGTGTGGTCTCGTTCTTTAGTTTTGTCTCAAGTTTGATAGGCTTTTTTTCTTCCTCGGCAGCATACCCAGCAAAAGAGATCAAAAAAATGATTAAAAATAATTTTTTCATAGTTATATAAACCTTACATAGTCTTTTAGATCTTTTACCACTTCTGTCTTTGAAAGTAACCTTCTAAACATCCCTATCGGGATCATGATCCTCGATCCTTGAGGGATGTCTCCATCCTCTTTGAACACTCTTTGAGATATTGCAGGATTGTACATCTTGATCTCCTCCTTATCCACATCCAAAAGTAGTTGAAGCTGAGAGACTTTCATCGCTTTTACCGTTACTACGACACCATAGTTACCAGTCTTGGCAAGGTTCACATCTTCAAAAAAATTCTTGTAGTTCTTTTCAATATAAAGCGCTGCCAGAAACTCTGCATAGAAATTCTTGGTCGCAAAGCCAAAATTGATCCCCTTATATCCCCTGATCAATTTAACCAGATCATTATTACCAGAACGCTGAATAGCTCGTTTAATGCCGAATCTTCCATGGTTATATGCTGTGATAGCCAAGGGCCAATTCTTGTCCAAGAACAAGTAGCTCTCTTTTAGTAGTTTGGCTGCTGCGTGCGTGGAGATAACTGGGTCCTTCCTTTCGTCATAACCATTCTTGACCTTCAAATATTCCCGCCCTGTTCCTTTCATGAATTGCCATATCCCCGAGGCTTGTTTGTAAGACGTGGCCTGTGGGTTGAAATATGACTCAACAAAAGGCAGTCTTGCAAGCTCCCCTGGTAGATTGTAATGTTTGAATATCTTCTCCATCTCAGGTATATATTTCCCGCTGTAATATAGGCCTTTCTTGAATTGCGAGCGTTGCCCTTTTTGAACCCTCATTCTACCTGGAGCTGATGCTTCTGAAAATTTGTTTTCATCCTTAATATCAGCAAATTTATTGTAAGCATTTATAATGAAAGGGTCCATATCCTGGACGTTCTGTTTATTGTTCTGAAGGGCTTTAAGGGCATCTCTATATTTTTTCTGAACCCTTATGATCCTACTATCTATTATTTCGTCTTTTATCTTTTGTGTGAAATAGGGGAGTTTGTTTATATCTGAAACATCTATGACCTCATAGATAACATAGTTGTCCGTATCATGAACTATTATTTGATCAGTATCGTACTTTGAATATATATCGATCCAAAAATCCACAGCTCTCTCTAATCCTTTTGGGACTGTGAAATTCTCTGTTATCACCCCGCCAGATATATACTTTGATCTTTCAGTATCGTTTACGCTATGCAATTTTGCCGGTAAGCAAAAATTCAAGATCATAGAAAAGGCTATAATGAAATACACTTCTTATTTCACCTCTTCTTTGCTAAGGATACTTTCAAGGATCCTTCCTTCCCAATTCATCAGCGAATAAGCATTTGGGTCGTTGGCCACTATTATGAATGCATATATTTTGCCTTTATTGCTAAGATATCCAGCAAGAGACCTTATGCCCGAAAGGGTCCCAGTCTTGGCTCTTAATTTTCCTGTTAGGAATTCTGACTTATGTGTTCTCTTTATTGTGCCATCAATACCAGCGATACTAAGACTATTTATGAACTCTGGGCTTATCCCGAAATCGTTATAAACATGGTCCAAAAATTTTATGAACTCTTTTGGTTTAACCTTATTCATTCTAGAAAAGCCAGAGCCGTTAACTACATCAAAACCTGACCGATTAAGCCCCATGCTTTCCAAATAATCCTTTGTAAGAGAGATGGCTTTATCCACTTCTGAGGCTTTACCGAATTTTTTATCAGCTATCGCTCTAACCGTTTGTTCCGCGATGTAATTATTGCTAAACTTGTTCATCTCCATCAAAATATCTGTAAGTCTTCTGGACTCTACATCAAATAGCTTTGTTTTGGATGTATCAGCCTTTCCCCTTACTATTGAACCATTAAGCGTTACGCCTCTCCATTTCAGATGAAGCCTTAATACTTGGCTAAAATATTCTGCTGGGTTGTCTATGTTCCTATAAATGATCTTGTTCTCGTATTCTGCGTTATTCAAATTACCAGTTACCACTATGTTATTGCCTTCTCTTCTTATCTCTACGTTGCTTTTTTTGTTGGAAGACTTTGTCCTATCTATTAATTTAAGATCTGGTATTTCAGGATCTATCGCGACATAAGGATTTTTACCAGAAGCTGTGCTTACTGCTACTGAATTAAAATTAACTGAAAGTGCAGATAGTTTTGCGCTATATGCTCTATCATCACCACCTTCCTCATAAACATCTGTAGGAGGAAAAGAAGTGTCGTCTAACACTATATTGCCTTCGATATTCTTGATCCCAATATTTATAAGTCTATCCACAAGGAACCACATATTCTCTGAAACAAAGAGCGGATCTCCTCCACCTTTTATATATATGTTCCCTTTCACTGTGCCTGTAGCATCTGCTTGCTCACCGTATATAGAGGTCTTGAACCTATAATCCTGGCCAAGATACTTTAATGCAGTGGCGGTAGTAAATAATTTATTTACTGATGCTATGCTAAAAAGCTTATCTTCATTTAATGAATAAATAATTTTTTTATCGTTAAGGTCATATATAGCTATGCCAATGTTACTCTTTTTTATACCGGTCTTATGTGACACGTTATCTATTGTGCCTTCATTTGCTTGCGCACAAGTTGCCAGTAATAAAATAAATAACGGTATTCTTGCAGATTTAAACATTTTACCAAAACCCCTGTTAATAATATTAACAAGTTCTATGGCAATTGTCTATTGTCAGTGGGTATATCAGTACAGTTGTCTTTGAAGTGCTGGATCGGGGTAACCCTGTTGAGATGAGTTGTAATAATCAAGCTGCTGCATATTGCCTTTTATTTGCTCAACAACACTCACGATAAACCGCCACCTCATCCTTACCAAGTTGTCTGGGCCAACCATACCCTTTGGGGGGTTCTCAAATGGTGATGCATCGCTGAAAGCCTTGCCTGGAGCCGCATCAATACCAGAAACACCAGAACTTTTAATTATATACATGCTTACAAAATGAC
>JBAXXF010000169.1:0-3640 GCA_037128035.1 bacterium
GTGTATGGGGCTGTGCCACCGGCTGCAGTGAACTGAGCTTGATAAGCAGCAACTGGCGTGAAAGAAAGATTTTCTCCTTTGGCCCAGGTAGCACCGGGATCACGACCATCTACGACCAATACGTTTCCATTGCTGAGCAAAGTCGCTGAATGTCCCATTCTGGCTGGAAGAAAGATCCCACTATAGATGCTAAATGTCTTTGTTGTCTGATCATATAGTTCAACAGAGTCTTGTTCTACTATAGGGCTAGGTGAATAACTGAGCTCTCCACCAACTATCACAACTCTTCCGTCCTGTAGTAACGTTGCTGTGTGAGTATATCTTGCAGCGTTAAGAGCCCCAGAAGTAGAACTAAATGTCCCAGCTGTTGGATCATATATTTCTGCTGAACTCAATGTTACGGCACTTGATGAAATACCGCCAACGATCAGCACTTTTCCGTCCGTTAAAAGGGTGGCGGTGTGGTCAGATCTAGCAGTATTAAGTGGAGATGTGGTATCGGTAAATGTGTCAGCTGTAGGATCATATATTTCTGCTGAATTTGTGGCTGGTGTACCTGCACTAGGAGTTCCTCCAACTAACAACACCTTGCCATTTGCAAGTAAAGTCGCTGTATGTGCGTCCCTAGCTGTATTAAGGTTGTGTGTAGTGGGAGTGAACGTCCCAGCTGTTGGATCATATATTTCTGCCGTATTAAGATAGCTACCGGCGCCAAAACCTCCAGCGATCAATACCTTACCGTTTGCTATTAAAGTAGCTGTGGCTAACATTCTTGCAGTATTAAGGGTTCCGGTAGAAGTAAAGAGGCCGGTGCTGGGATGATACAATTCGGCAGTATTTATCGCAAGGCCACCATTGTAACCACCGGCTATCAAAACTGTACCATCCGGTAATAACGTTGCTGTGTGATTATATCTTGCGTGACTAAGGCTCCCTGTAGAACTAAATGCGTTAGTTGTTGGGTCATATAATTCAGCGGTAGCCAAGGGGGTGGTACCACTAGGGGCTCCATCGCCATTACCACCAACAATTAAAACTTTACCGTTACTTAATAAAGTGGCTGTGTGTTCATACCTTACTCCAAGTGGAGATACAGTGGCACTTGTAAACGCAGGGTTCAATTGAAAAGTCAAGCTAGCCACCGAGCTTCCTAGGCTCAAGGCAGCTGTGGGAGTAGGAGTCGGGGTAGGTGTGGGATCATCACTGCCGCAAGATGAAAGAATTAAAAAAAATATGAGCAATAAAGACATGCTAAGCGAGCTCTTTTTCAACATGTGCACCTCCCAAATAATTTTTAAATTATAACACATATTTGGAATGAAGAGCTATAACTGATTTTTACTGAGGGCAGATCCTGGACATATTCATGACCGTCTGTTTGTCACCCTTGATAACCATATCTACTGGCAGATATATGACGTCGCCTGTCTTTACGTCTGTCTGCATTTTGTTGTTCTTTAGGTCTATATCATACAGGGATTTTAGAACTTTTTTGCCTGATTTTGTATTGTAGTACAAAGAGAACTGGGAATTCTTTTCATTACATATGGTGTAGACCATGTCCTTCATGTTCGTAAAATATGAGAACAATGTCCTGCCTTCTTCTAGCTTTACGTAATATTCACAGCCGTCACTAGGTATAGGAGGGAAGTTCAAGTGTATAGGTTCAGGTGCCTTTTTTATCTCGCTGTTATCTATTTTGGGCAAGGTTATGTTGTCAGAAGGGGTGCCATCATATTCATATACAAGGATCGCTTTTTCTATAGCTTCCTTGAACTCACCGTCATTTAGAGGTTCATAGCCTTTTGTATCAAGCTGAGTGTTTATAGTGTCTTTCACTTCTTTTGTTGCATAGGTCTCTACGAATTTTGTGCGATCTATGTCCTTTCCACCATCTCTCATCTTTTTATATAGTCTGGCCCTAGAAAGTACTTTTGATGCATAAGCAACTGCATCATCGCCGCTGCCATTGTATTTTGTAATAGCGGCTGTTTCATACTTTCTTGTATAATCTTTTTGATCGGGCAAAAATTCTATGGTGAATGCGATCTGTTTTCTTGTAGAACCAAAGACGACCTTATTGCCACTTACTGTGAAGAACTGTCCGTAAGTTTTACTATCTGTTTTCTGCAAGTACGTTGCTGAACTTAGTGTCAATTGTGGCATTCCATAAGATGGATTATCTGTGGTGCCGCCTACCGCGCTGGGTATAAAATTACTTTCAGTATAATGTATTGCCAGTACGACATCTAATCTTGGCACGCTGTCAGTCTTGCCTTTCTTTTCGTAGGACTTCTGTAGCTCGGATTCGTAATATTCTACGAACTGTAAAGGCACGTACCCGATTATTACTGTTCCCTTTTTATTGTTTGGATATTTTCCATCGTATTTCAGTGCAAGGTTATTAGAATAATAGGTCATATCCATTGCTATCTTGAACTCATCCAGAACATCTGCGTTCTTACTGTATATAGATGAAACTAGCTCAGTTGCGTTTGCCTGTTGAGTCTTTGTAAGATCATCCCAATTGTTTATTTGCTCGACCCCAGAATAAAGCATTGAAGTGAATAGACCGACAGAGATCAATGTAAGTAGCCTGGTCATAGGGCTTATTGTTGCAATCCATGTACCAAAGCTAACACGTTGTTATTATGTGGTTTTGTTGAGTTTGCTAGTGCTGATTCTTTGTACACTGTATAAGATATGGGCATAACGGCGCTAATGCTTTACCAATGGGTGAGAACGTATTTTTGTTGACTAAACATAGTATTATATGCTATAATTATATGATAATCTGATATTTCAGTTTTAGGGCTTTTAAGAATTAACCGATAAGAACTATAGTGGATGAACTTTTTGGGAGGGCCGTACGTATGTTGAAAAAAAGTTTAGTGAGTCTTTTGGTCATCTTCGGGTCAGTAGCGGTGCTGTCTTCCTGCGCATTATATAAACATCGTACTCAGAATTCGGCAGTTATAGCTGGGGCTACCAGCAGTAACGGCGAGATCAATGATGAACAAGGCGGCGCCTACGACTTTGCTACGATAACAAATATCGGTGTGGTCCCTGAACCAGATGCGTTAGGTGCAGCTGCGATCCAAGCTGACGGTAAAATAATTACTGGTGGATGGTCTATCGCTGATCCTAGTGGCGGCTATAATTTTGCGCTTGTTAGATATAACGCGGATGGAAGTTTGGATTTTAAATTTGGTAAGAACGGCAAAGTTCTTACAGACGTCAAAAACGGTAGTAGCGATTTTATATCGGCCATAGCTGTGCAACAGGACGCTAAGATAGTTGTAGCAGGAAATTCTAACGCTGTAGCGCCAGGGGACCCAGAGGGCAGTAATAGGGACAGTTTTGCAGTTGCCAGGTATAACGCTGATGGAACTTTGGACACCAGCTTTGGTACGGCGGGTATAGTCATTACTGATGCAGGGAACGGCAGCAATACTGATAGGGCTACCTCCCTGGTTATTCAATCTAACGGCAAGATAGTAGTTGGAGGGTATTCTTACTTTGACGGCTACAATGATTTTACCGTTGTTAGGTATAACAGCAACGGTACATTGGATGATAGTTTCGGTCAGAATGGTGTGGTACAGACCAATATTGAAGGGAATAGCACCAACATGATCAA
>JBAXXF010000170.1:0-3639 GCA_037128035.1 bacterium
GTAGAATGGCGCACCGTTGCAAAGACGTTTCTGCAACTCTATGTTCATTTTTACGTCCTGAATAGGCACATGCCCAGGCCCTTCTATCATTACCTGCACGTTCTTTTCCCTTGCGTACTGGGCAAGTTCGCCAAGTGTGATAAGTTCCTCCACCTGGCCTCTGTCAGTTGCATCACAGACACTGCCCGGCCTAAAACCGTCACCAACGCTCAGTGTAACATCATATTTGTAGGCAATATCAACGAGCCTGTCAAAATATTCATAAAGAGGGTTCTCTTTTTCGTTCTTTATTATCCATCCGCAGGTAATACTGCCGCCACGTGAAACCACGCCCAACTCTCTTTTGCTTTTCAGCATCTTGGAAATGGAATTTTTTGTGATACCGCAGTGCACGGTTATGTAATCTATGCCCTGACGACATTGTTCTTCTATGTCGTTGAATATTTCATCAGCGCTTATGGTATGAAGAGGTTTTTTAGCGATAACGGCCTTGGCGGCTGTAGCATAAAGAGGCACAGTGCCCATCATGACCGGACATTTATCAAGGAGTATCCTTCTGATCTTATCAAGGTCCCCGCCCGTAGAAAGGTCCATAAGACTGTGTGTCCCAGCCTTAATAGCGGCGTTCATTTTTACCAGTTCTTCTTCTATATCTGCATGTTTGCCGCTGGTCCCTATGTTAGCGTTCACTTTTGTAGTAAGACCACGTCCTATGGCCAGCGACTTGAAATTTCTATTGATATTATGTGGCAATACCGCTCTGCCCTCTGCGATCTCTTCCGCAATATATTCTGAGCTTACGTGACTGTCGTGCAATGCGGCTTCGCGCATTTGTGGGGTTACTATGCCTTTTTTGGCTTGTTCTAACTGGGTCATATGCCACACTTTCCATCTGCGGTCTTTTTGCAGCATCCGCAAGAACTGCTATGGCTGCTGGACCCAGCTGATGAAGAGGAAGCATAATCTGTTTTATACCAGCCGGAACCTTTTAGCTGGAATGAAGTAGCCGATACTATCTTTTTGCACTCAGTACCGCAATCTGGACACTTGGAAGAGTCCGTGCCGATACTTTGTAACATCTCAAATTGTTTATTACATTTTTTGCATACGTATTCGTAAAGTGGCATTTTAAGATCTCCATACGCCCATTGATTTTGTCTGACATTAAGTAACATAGTTATTGCATCAAGGTCAAAACTATTTTACTTACTGTTGTTAGTATGGTTACTGATTTATGATGCACACTGTTAATAAAGATACATGCAAATACTGTCTGGATTGCGGCGGATGCGACTATGTGGATATCAGCTACCCTGAGACCCTAAAAATAAAGCTTAATGATATTAAGGGTTTATTCCTTTCATCCAGCACTCAGCCAGGGAATATTGAGGCTATGGACATCGTTGCCTCCCCTATGCCCCTTGCCTACAGGACCAGATGCCAGATCCATGTTGTCAAAGGCAAAGCCGGATTCCACAAAAAAAGATCACATGATCTAATAGAAATAGAACGATGCGCCGTGTTAGATGAACGCCTGAACAAAAAAATAGCGGAGCTCAGATTTGCACCTAACTTTGACGGAAAGATAGAACTGTACATTAAAGATGGGAAGGTCTGCGAACGTCTAGTAGAGAAAAAATATGACAATCTTTTTTATCAGATAAACGAAGGTATTAATAAACTTATCATAGACGAGGTTCTGTCTCTTTGCGAGGCCACTGCTACAGATAAGGTCCTGGAACTTTACTGTGGATCAGGTAACTTCACATACTCTATCCTTAACAGGTCCCCCAAGACTGCAATAACAGGCATTGATATAAAGACCCCAGAGAACAAAAAGGATAATCCTGAATTTATAGAAGCTGATGTCATAAAAGGACTTCAGATATTAAGCTCACAGAACAGGCTAACTGATTTCAACAAACTAGTACTGGACCCGCCACGCAGCGGCGCAGGCAAAAAGACAATAGACCTCTTACGTAATTGTGGTTTTGAAAAGATAGTTTATGTTTCTTGCAACCCTGAAACATTTATCGACGATGCAAGGATCATCTGCGCACAGGGCTACACTTGGCAGAGCAGTAAATTATTTGATATGTTCCCATTCACAAAATATGTAGAGTCTGTAAATCTGTTCGTTAAGAACAGTTAATCAACAATTACTTCTTTTCTTTCTCTTTTGCTTTTTCCTTTGGAGTCTCTTTTTCTGCTACTGCAGGCAGTGATTTAAAGGTTATTTTTCTCCCATCCACGCTCAATGGCTCAAGGTTACCAGGCCCGCTTGCAAATGCATCTATAAGAGCATCAGAGGTCCCTTTGTATGTCAACAACACAGAGTCACCGGATATCTGCCACTGTCCGCCGTAGTTTGGGTTAGTGATCATCTTCTCTTTTATAGGCTTGATGTCTGTAAATGAGAGCCCTTCAAAAACAACCTTGTATGGCGCACCATTTTTATCCCAATTCTCCATGGCCTTAGCAAATTTTTTCATAATGTCTTTGCCTTCATTATCTTGTGTAGCAGGCACGATACCTTCTGCTGTGCTTGCATCATAGATCTTCATTTCTATTTTATCTTTTGGTGTCTTGGTTATCTCTATAATGAAGACTGTAGCGTCCTTCTCTGTTTTAAATCTGTAAGAGCTCTCACTCAGGTATTTTTCCACATTGCTCTTAGCGGCATTACCCAGACCGTCATAATCTGATTTATCAGTAGGGACAGAAACATAGAAAGGTGTATTCATTTTATTTGTCCAAGAAGCAGCAGTTGGAGCCTGAGCCTTTTCAGCTAACAGCGTAGATGATGCGGCCAGAAAAATAACTCCAAGTAATAATTTTTTCATAAGTATCTCCTATTATTAGTTGCAAACTACGTCTGCAGATGTACCTGTTTCGCTTACTATTGTGCAATACGTTTTAGCTAATGTGTTCGGTAGGAAGCCCATGGAGACTCCACCACTTGTGCAGGAGTTGGCCTTTGTCCTTATTACGTAAAGGCTTTTACCTATATTCTCTGACCAAGCTGCAGAAACCGCCGCGCTAGGTCCAGGATAATTGCAATCTGGAACGCCAGGTGTGACCAACTGAGTTGCACAAGAAGCGATCACTTTTGGTATTATATAATTTGCTATTGCAACAGAACCAAGAACTATTTCCGAGACTGTAGCATCTGCTGTATCAGCACAAGCCGCCTTTGCTATAGCTATCTGGTCGGCTATGCTCTGAAGCACTGATTTAGAAAGACCTCTTTTTATCTCGAACACCATATTAGCCAAAAGAGCTGTATGATATGGGTGAGCTACGAACATCGCGTAGGTCAAAGCAAAACCATTTGATCCCATTCCAGTGTCGTAACCGTTCTTAATTATGCCTTCTATTATGGATAAGAAAGAGTAGATAGTTATGGAAGCTTGTATGTCTGCAAGTTTAGCGTCAGTTATGGCGCCTACAGTATCTGTCATATTGAAAGCCGTCATAGGGTCCTTTGTAACATCAGCGACCGTGATACCTGTCAAGCCAGCTGCTGTTAGAACGTCTACAACGTTCTGAGCTGTCCATCCATTTGCAAGTAAAGTAGTCATAGGTGAAACCACCTGGAATGCAGCTGCATCTGTCACCTTTGCGGCTATAGCTCCAGTA
>JBAXXF010000171.1:0-3618 GCA_037128035.1 bacterium
GAGAAACTCCATCCTTGAAGTTATCGTGGAAGAAAGTATTCTATGCTTTCTTCCACGATAACTTCAAGGATGGAGTTTCTCCTGGCAAAATGATAATTGGACTTAAGGTCATAAGATACCCCCACGAAGAACAGCAGATGAGCTGGAAAATTTCAGCAATAAGGAATATTTCTATTGGTGTGTTCGCTATTTTCGCTGTGATACCAATGATAGGCTGGATACTAATGTTCCTGGTCGGTATACCTCTGCTTATATTTGAATCATATCTTCTATATAGTTTGGAGTCAGGCTACAGGCTTGGTGATATCCTTGCCGGCACCAGGGTCGTTTCATTAAGGGATTATAAAGACGTTCAGACGGAAGAAGTCGAAGCTCCGGAAATCCACGAAGCCGATAATCAATAATGACTAAAGAGAAAAATCTCTTCATAATAGACGGAAGTTCTTATATCTTCAGGGCCTTTTTTGGCGTTCCACATCTTTCAAACTCATCCGGTTTTCCTACTAATGCGGTCTATGGTTTTCTAAAAATGATAAAGAACACCCTAGAAACCTATCATCCTGACCATGTTGTTATAACGCTGGACTCCAAGGAAGAGACCTTCCGGAAAAAAATGTACCCAGAATATAAGGCGAACAGAGAAGCTATGCCAGAAGAGCTAGTTCTGCAGGTCCCCAAGATATACGAACTAATGGATGCACTTAATTTGCATACACTGCGAGTAAATGGTGTAGAAGCCGACGATATAATAGCGACACTAAAGAGGATCTCCGATAAAAAAGGGCATCATGTAACCATTATTTCCGGTGACAAGGACCTAATGCAGTTGGTGGATGATAAGACCGTTGTATTGGATACGATGAAGAATAGGACTTACAATGAGCAAGGCGTCATAGAAAAGTTGGGCGTTCCACCTAAATATGTGGCAGATGTCTTGGCCATTATGGGTGATGCCAGCGACAATATCCCAGGTGTAAGAGGCATTGGTGCAAAGGGTGCTGCAAAACTGGTAAATGAATATGGTTCCGTTGAGGATATCTATTCAAAGATCGATTCAATAAAGAATAAAAAACATCATGACGCATTAGTTGAATGCAAGGATGATGCACTACTTTCTAAAAGACTAACGATATTAAAAGACGACGTAAAGATAGACTTTAGGGAAGATGATTTTGCAGTCCAAGAACCTGATATGGAAAAGCTGACCAAGCTACTAAAAGAAATGGAATTCATTTCTGAGCTTAGGGAATTTGGCCTGATAAAAAAAGATGTAAAAGCTTCTTCTTCACAAACGCAGGTGAACGCACACGATATAAAGACCATTGCTAAGTACGCCGTGGAATATAAGGGCATGCTCATAGGTCACGATCTACAACATCATGTGGACCTTGATACGTTACAGAAATATCAGGACAAGATCTTTGATACAAAGCTTGCTGCCTACGTTCTTTCTCCTGGTGAAAAAGATTATGATATAGATGATCTTAGCGTAAAAGTAGCAGGGGATAATTTTGATACGTCGCTGTTTCCTGTTATCAAAGAAAAACTTGAGGCACAGATAAAAGCAAAAGGACTGGATAGAGCGTACTATGAGGTTGATCTTCCTTGTATAAGAGTCCTTCGTGATATGGAAGAGACAGGAGCATTGGTCGACGTTAAAAGGTTAGAAGAACTTTCTACGTTCTTTGAAGGTGAGCTGGTAGAGTATACTTCCAAAATATATTCTCTGGCTGGTGCGCCGTTCAATATAAATTCGCCCAAACAGCTTTCTACCGTCCTCTTTGATAAGCTTGGTTTGACGACCGGGAAGAAAACGGAAACAGGCTTTTCTACGGACCAAGAGGTCCTAATGGAGCTCTCAGCCAGTCATGCCCTTCCAAAGCTAATAATGGATTACAGGGAAATAGCGAAATTAAAGAGCACATATGTGGAACCTTTGTTGTACATGGCAAAACATGGTGAAGCTGATGGCAGGATACATACTACTTACCATCTTGATGTCACAACGACGGGGAGATTATCAAGCACGGACCCAAATCTGCAAAACATACCTATACGTAGTGCATACGGCGCAAAGATACGTGAGGCTTTTATAGCACCAAAGGGTAAAAAACTTATCAGTGCGGATTATTCTCAGATAGAACTCAGGATATTTGCGCACCTTAGCCAGGACCCTATCATGATAGAGTCCTTTAAGAAGGGTGAGGACATACATGCAAGGACAGCCTCTGAGATCTTTGATGTGTCACTTGAGCTTGTTACGCTCAATCAGCGTAGAGAGGCAAAGGCCATTAACTTTGGTATCATATATGGGAAGACGCCTTTTGGACTTGCAAAAGAGCTTGGGATAACACAAAGCGTAGCTTCAAAGATAATCAAAAGATATTTTGAGCGTTACGCCGGTGTAGCAAGAGTAAGAGAAGAGCTGGTGAAGAAAGCAAGGATGAACGGATTTGCAGAGACCCTTTATGGTAGAAAAAGATATCTTCCGGACATAGCGAGCAGGAATATGGCAGCAAGGAACTTTGCAGAAAGGAACGCCATTAATTCACCTTTGCAAGGTACAGCTTCTGATATAATGAAAATAGCTATGACAAAACTTTGGGATAAATTACATAAGGAGCATCCGGATGTTCATATTACACTGCATGTACATGATGAACTTATTATAGAGACCCCGGAACATATTGCAGAAAAGATCTCGCACGTAGTAAAACATGAGATGGAAAATGCCGTTAAACTAACGCCGATGCTAGTTGTTGATGTGAACATAGGAGACACCTGGTTGGCGGCGCATTAAAGGAGAACTCTGATGCTGGATACAAAAAAGGATGAAACAAAAAGGGCAGACAGACCGTGGGGAGCATGGGAAGTCCTTCACGTGGGTGAGGGGTTCAAGGTAAAGAGGATCATGGTAAAGCCCGGACAAAGGCTCTCTCTGCAATCGCACAAGCATAGAGCAGAGCACTGGACCGTGGTAAAGGGAACGGCTCTTATCGTAATAGGTGATAAAGAGGACACAGTCGTTTATAACCAGTCCAGATATATAGACAAGGGACAAAAACACAGACTTGAGAATAGAACCGATGCTGAACTTGAGATAATAGAAGTGCAGTGCGGCGATTATCTGGGCGAAGACGATATAACAAGGTACAACGACGATTATGGCAGATAACAAAGAAAGATATAAGATATTCGCCATCAACAGGGAAGCAAGAAAGGAATATGAGCTTCTTGATAAGTTCGAGGCTGGTATTGTGCTGACTGGGCCTGAGGTGAAGGTCATACGTCAGGGAAAAGTAAGTATCACTGATTCCTTTGTGAAGATAAGACAAGGCGAGATATATCTGGTAGGCATGCATATAGCCCAGTACGAGGCTAAGGGATACACAGAGCATGACCCTGACAGGGATAAAAAGCTTTTAATGCACAAGCACGAGATAACAAAGCTACAATCAAAATTGAATGAAAAAGGTTTGACCATCGTGACACTGTCCGTCTACCCTAAGGACAAGATGATAAAGGTAGAGCTTGCACTCGCCAGAGGCAAAAAACTCCACGACAAGCGTGAGGACCTAAAGAAAAAGGCGATGAAAAGGGATATGGATAGGGCATATG
>JBAXXF010000172.1:0-3598 GCA_037128035.1 bacterium
GGCATGGTCTCTACCAATGCTAAGCTTGCGATGCAGGAAAACCAAAAATAAAAAAGGGGTAACAGGCTATGGGAAACAAGTGGCGTTTTTATTTTGTAATATTTTTGATAATCAGTTCCTTTTGGGTTATATCGCCGCTACTGCTTAACTCGGATACTGCTCCATATTGGGTTTCAAAAATAATGCCTTCAAATAGGCTGAAACTTGGTCTGGATTTGCAGGGTGGAACTTATCTTGTTCTAGGTGTTGATGTTGAAAAACTCGTAATTGAACACACAGACAGGAACGTTGAGAGAATGGTGAAAGCTCTTAAGGAAAAGAACATAGCTTATGACCAGATCTCGCGTGTAGATAAGACTACAAGACTTTCCATAAAGTTTAAGAACGCGGCTGATTCAAAAGCCATCAGCGAGATGGTCTCTAAGTATACAGGTATGATCTTTGCCAGTTCTTCAGCTAATGAGTTGGTCTTTGATACCAAGGATCAGGATAAGGAATACATAAAGAAAAAGGCCATAGACCAGACCATAGAAGCTATAAGAAATAGAATAGATGAATTCGGCGTAAGTGAGCCAAGTATACAAGCTCAGGGTTCTGACAGGGTCGTTGTACAGCTCCCTGGCGTAAAAGATGCTACTAGAGCGAAATCTATTATAGGAAGAATAGCCAGACTTGAATTCAAGCTTGTACAGAATAAGCCTGAGTTCAGTAGAGAAAAGATAGTACAGATAGTGAACAAAGCGGCTGAGGCTGGAGTGGTATATGAAGAAGGTAAGATATCATATTCAGATTATGTAGATAAACTTAACGAATTTGCCGCTAAGAGCATTCCTGACGATGCAATGATCCTTTTTGAAAGGAAAGTTGATCCACAGAGTGGAAAGAAGTTACTTGTCCCTTATCTTTTGGATAAGGCGAGCCCTGTTACAGGTGATCATTTAAAGGATGCTTATGTAGGCTTCAATAGTGAGTTTGGTGAGCCTTATGTAAGTTTCCAGATGAACACGCTGGGCTCTAGGTTCATGGAAGAACTTACAGGGAAAAATATAGGAAAACAGCTTGCGATAGTGTTGGATAAGAACGTTTATTCAGCTCCTACAATACAAGCTAAGATAAGCGATTCTGGCCAAATAACACTTGGTGGTGGTCGCGCACTGACGGAGATACAACAGGAAGCGGAGGACATTGCGCTTGTACTAAGAGCTGGTGCACTTCCTGCTCAGTTGACCTTTGAGGAAGAAAGGGTTGTTGGTCCGTCCTTAGGTAACGATAGTATAGAAGAAGGTAAACTGTCTTTTATTTTGGGATCTATTCTCGTCATCTTGTTCATGGCCATCTATTACAAATTCTCAGGGCTTATCGCCAATATAGCAGTTATTCTCAACATCGTGTTGGTTGTTGCCGTCCTTATTTTGTTCGGCGCGACCCTGACGATGCCTGGTATAGCGGGTGTTATTCTAACGGTGGGTATGAGCGTAGATGCTAACGTTATTATTAACGAGAGGATCAGAGAGGAGATCCGGCGAGGGGATGTCGCAAGGGCAGCTCTTGAGACCGGTTATCATAAAGCGTTCTGGACGGTCTTTGATGCCCATATAACTACGGCGATATCAGGGATAGTCCTTTTACAATATGGTACGGGACCTATAAAAGGGTTCGCAGTCACGTTGCTTATAGGTATCGTTTTTTCTCTTTTCACAGCGGTATTTGTAACAAAATGGATATTTGAATACCTAATGGAAAAGGGCTGGGTAAAGGAACTAAGCATATAATATTTGAGTATATTGGAGGAACAATAATATGTTCATAATAATTAAACCGCATACAAACTTCGACTTTATGGGGAAGCGTTTTATGTGGATGGGTATATCAGCCGTTCTTATCATAACGTCGATAGTCGTGTTCTTTACCCATGGTTTGAACTACGGCGTAGATTTTACTGGTGGTATAGAACTGAGCGTTATGTTCAATGATGCATCAGTTAACTCACAAAAAGTAAGGGAAGTTATAAAAGAAGTTAAGGCTGACGATATACAAGTCCAGAAATTCAGCGATTCAAAATATAACGAGTATCTGATAAGGGTTAAAGGCTCTGAAAATTCTTTGAACCAGATAACCAGGGATATACAGGCCAAGCTTGAGCAACGCTTTGAAAAGGGTAAATATGAGATAAGAAAAATAGACGTTGTTGGCCCTAAGGTTGGAAAGGAACTTAAAATGAGCGGTATATATGCGCTTATATATGCGATACTTGGCATATTCATATATATAGCCATGAGATTTGACTATAAATTCTCTGCTGGAGCTGTAGTCGCTCTTATCCATGACCCGTTGATAATAATAGGTGTTTTCGCAGTTACCAGATATCAATTTACTCTTACAACGGTAGCAGCGCTCTTGACCGTTATAGGTTATTCGGTCAACGATACTGTCGTTGTTTATGATAGAATAAGAGAGACCATGGCTGCTCAAAAAGGTACTAGCCTGTATGAAATTGTAAACAAGGCTATTAATGAGACGCTGAGCAGGACGATCCTAACGTCTTTTGTTACTATGTTAGTTGTTGTAATGATACTGATCTTTGGTGGAAGCACACTTTGGGATTTTTCTTTAGCGCTGACCATAGGTATAGTGGTAGGAACATATTCTTCGATCTTTATTGCAGCTCCTATAATGCTGTATTTTGAGGAATTAGCACAAAAAAAAGAAGCGGCAGCTAAGAAGTTAAAGACAGCTAAGTAATGCCAAAATGCAAATGGAACATAAAGTCCACTGTAACAGAAAAAGCTAAGAAGCTTTCAAAATTAATAGGGCTGTCACCAGTGACAGCCCAGATCCTCATTAACAGGGGACTTGATACCCCAGAAGCTGTTCAAGCCTTTTTGGCCCCAAGTCTATCTAAACTTCCCGATCCTTTTTCTCTTAGTGATATGAAAAAAGCGGCAGATCGCTTGGCTGATGCTGTAGAGAAAAAAGAAACAGTATGCATTTACGGTGATTACGATATCGATGGATCTACGTCGATCGCGACCGTTGTTAATTTTTTGAGGGGTGTTGGCGTAGATGCCAAATACTATCAACCAGAAAGATTTCTAGAAGGATATGGACTGCATATAGAGTCAGTTAAGAACATACAAAAGGATGGCGTATCACTTTTGATATCGGTGGACTGCGGTACATCGAGCATAGATACCGCTAACTATTGTAAAGAAGCCGGCATAGATCTGATAATAACCGATCATCATAAAATAGGTTCCGAGTTACCAAATGCATATGCGTTCGTTAATCCACACAAGGCTGGCGAAAACGAGGTCTTCTTAAGTCTTGCCGGCGTAGGTGTTGCTTATTATCTTGTTATAGCGACAAGAAAAGTCCTTAGGGACAGAGGCTTTTTTAATGATCACGAGGATCAGCCAGATCTAAAAAATTACTTAGATATAGTTGCGTTCGGGACTATTGCGGACGTTGTCCCTTTGATGGGCATAAATAGGATCTTCGTTAGAAAGGGACTGGATATAATAAATAATAATTCTAGGGCTGGTCATACTGCGCTTATGGAAGTTAGTGCCTTAAAGACCAAGGTGAACTCAGATGCTCT
>JBAXXF010000173.1:0-3561 GCA_037128035.1 bacterium
TCCACACCCTCGTTCGCTGCAGTCTTAAGGTTTGTAAGTAAACTTGCCTGAATAGTAACGGCAGTAAAAACTAGGGACTGACGGTCCAGCCCTTTGACGTTCTTTAGACTTCCCACAAGGTAAGGAAAGATCTTAGCTTCAATTACCACTTCTTCAGGTGTGAAGGGAAGATTACATTTTATTTTATCTGCAATAAGTATCAGCGCTTCATCCACCATTGAATCCAAGCGCTCCAGCAACGCGATCTTTTTGTTCAGATATTTGACCAAGAGGTTCTTCAACCCTCTGGTATCATAAGTATCCAGCTTGTTGTCCTCTAACCAGTCGTTATATAGTTCTATTTTAGCATCGTAGAGTTTTTCCTGGTTCTCCGTACTAAGGGATAGTTCATATTGTTCAAGTTCTTGAACGGTCTCTTCCAGCCTTAGAGTGTTCACTTTGAGTTTTTCTGTGTATATTTGGTTGGTGACATTATATTCATTTAAGTCAGAGTCTGAAAGAGGCGCAAAATATTCGTCTGCAAAGACACCTAGGCCAGATGGATAAAAATAAGGGAGCTTAAAACGTTCCTGTTCCAGCTCAATATTGGATCTTTCTGCTATGAGGTCACCCAACGTTTTCATAAGCTCAACCGTTTGTGCACTTAAGGCTGTAGCGAAGAACATTGAACTTATTATCAAGAATCTTTTCACCAACAGTCCTCCAGTACCATTTCTTTTTTATTTCACTAAACTTTTGCAGGCTTTAAACCCTTCCTTAGCCTCTGAAACTTTCTTGCCAAGTTCTGCTTCTCTCGCAATATCTACACCATTGCACGATATAAGTGCGGATAATATATCGCTGTACCCTATTAGATCAGTTATGTTAACGGCGCCTACGTCGGCAACAGTTTTTAAATTCTTGAGAATAAGGCTTTGGAGAAGGACCAATTCCGACAATGTGCTAACATCGTAACTGCCAGTATCTATGCGGTTCATCCTTAAGGCCTCTGTTTGGAAGAGAAAAATATTTGCCATAATGGAAACTTCTTCAGGGCTAAGCTCCTGCTTGTTGAAGACCTTCCCATCAATGATTGCAAGCGCATCCTGCATCATAGCCTGTGTATTCTGCAACCAGGCATGTTTCTTATCAAGGTACGTCATCAGCGTCTTTTTAAATGCCTTGAGGTCATACTCCGTGAACTCTTTCCCTTCAGGGGGTAATGAGGCCAAAATAGTCTCTGCTTCTGCAAGCTTTGGTAATTCATCAGCAAGCAATTTGGATTTGACAGTCCTGAGCTCTGTGACCATCTCTTGCAACCTTAAGGTGTTCTTTGCCAATTCGTCCTTGTTAGCACCGGTCGCATTAATGATCGCTCTTTTCTCTAGACATGATGTCAATTTATCTACAAGTTCCGTAGTGGTCTGTGCATTCAAGATTGTGGTAAAAAATATAAGGGTCAGAAGTACTACATTTCGCACAGGTCGGCCCTCCAAGGGTGTTTTGTAAAAATTACACTTCTTATGCCATAGACAATCTGTCAATGTCAAGAATTTTACAAAGCATGGCCAATGTGCCTTTTATGTAGTAAAAGGGCCTTGGTCCAAGACCAAAAGGAGTTTTTTATGGCCAAGGAAGGCAAGAAGTACGAAGAAAGCTTTAATCAGCTGAAAGCTATAGCAGAAGAGCTTAGCCGCCAGGAGATCAGCATTGATGAGGTCATAAGTAAGGGCAAAAAGGCGGCAGAAGCTGCCAAGAACTGCATAAGCATACTTAAGACTGAAAAAGGTAATTTTAAAAAGCTGGAAGATGAGCTTCTATCCATTTCTGAGGAAGTGGATGAAATACTTGAAGAAGAAGATGCTGATGACGATGATGAGGAGGACGAGGATAAATGAGCCGTCTCTTTGTCAATATCGACCACGTTGCAACTATTAGGAACCAGCGCGGCACCGTGTACCCTGATCCCATAGAAGCGGCACATATCTGCGAAATGAACGGTGCAGAGGGCATAACGGTGCACCTCCGTGAAGACAGGCGCCACATAAAAGATCATGATGTAGAAAAACTAAGGGAAAGCCTTAATAGCATCCTTAACCTTGAAATGGCCGCAACAGATGAAATGATCCGGATAGCAAAGAAAATAAAACCCGAGATCACTTGTATAGTACCAGAAAAAAGAGAAGAGCTAACTACGGAAGGTGGACTGAACGTTAATAAGTATTTTGATAAAATTAAAGCCCTTGTGGATGAATTACAGGGTAACGGCATAGAGGTCTCTCTTTTCATAGAGCCTGACCTAGACCATATAGATATTGCTAAAAAAACAGGTGCAGTGGCAGTAGAGATACATACAGGATCCTACGCCAACTCTTCTATCGGAGAAAAAAGGGATAATGAACTGTCCAAGATAATGCTTTCCATAAAACATGCAAATTCCTTAGGCTTAAAGTGTAACGCTGGGCATGGCCTTGATTACTTCAACGTAAGGCCTCTTGTTGGACAACATAACGGTATATCCGAGTTCAATATAGGGCACTCTATAATCAGCAGAGCCGTCCTTGATGGTCTTGCAAAGGCCACAAAGGACATGACAGACATCATAAGGGGGCTTGCATAAATGCACGTATATTGCGGAGTAGATATCGTGAACGTTCCAAGGTTCAAAGAATCTGTGAGCAACCATGGTAACCCCGATCTTTCTAATGCTTTTATAAATAGGATCTTCAATAAGGAAGAGATAGAACACATTATTGGGAGGGAGAATCCCTACCCTGGTCTGGCTGGCAGATTTGCAGCAAAAGAGGCTGTGATAAAGGCGGCAAGTCACGTAAAAAAGATCTCTGAACTGAAGAGCATCTCAGTCATCGGAAATATCCCAAAAGTAAATATAAGTGACCCTGAGTTCAAGGATGTCCAATTCGCGGTTTCAATAAGCCATGATGGCGATTATGCTATCGCAATGGTAACGGCTCAAATTATTTAAGCAATGCTTTATAATCGCTGAGACCTTCTTTTATTTTTGTCATTTCAGGCTTTATGTAATACTTCTCATCGTAAGCATAATTCTTAACTTCCAAGGTAAGTTGCAAAAGATCTACCAGATAATTCTTTGCTACTAATACGCTGAAAGGCAGATCAGCCTCATGTTCCTTTAGGTAATACAGTATATCATCCCTGCTAATAACGCTTAGTGTCTCTGGAGAGAATTTTCCATCATTCGTTGTAAGCTCATAGTCCATGCGTACAAGAGCTGTGTTGATCAATATTGCATCTGAGGTTTGCTCAGAGAGCCCTGTGTATATCAGAAGACGATTTTTAGCATCCGATTCTATCAGAACAAGAGAATAAGTACTAAGCTTGGTCTGTAATCCAGCCAGCCTGATATTTATCGTATCAAGGTTTTTTAGCCCGTTCTTCTCAGCTATAGCCTTTAATTCATCGCTACCAGCTAGCTCTACCAGTTTCATTACCGTAACGAGTGGAAGGATGCTGAATGCTTTTTGTGAAAAACATGATCCATCCAGTAATCCTCTTACCGCTAGATAATCAGAGCTCACATCACCTTCCGTTATATTATAA
>JBAXXF010000174.1:0-3556 GCA_037128035.1 bacterium
CAACAGGGGTCCATTTGGTCTTACGGGTCTGTATAAGCGTGAGTACTTCGAACATTTCATCCATGGTACCAAAACCACCAGGGCAAATGATTATCCCGTTGGAATATTTCTTGAACATAACTTTACGGCAGAAAAAATAATTAAAATCTATCTTCAGGTCGGAGTATGCATTGCCCTGTTCCTTTGGAAGCTTGATGTTAAGACCTACTGTATGGCTGCCTTCCACATCTTTTGCACCACGCGCCGCTGCTTCCATTACTCCAGGTCCGCCACCGGTTATAACAGTGAATCCGGCATGAGCTATTTCTTTACCTATCTCTCTTGCTCCATCATATATCTTGTCCCCTTCCCTTACACGGGCAGAGCCAAAAACGCTTATGGACCTTCCTATCTTACCCAGCCTCTCAAAACCTTCAACAAATTCGCTGAGGATCTTAAAGACGCGCCAGGTATCCTCTGTTTTATTCGCCATCGATATTACCCCTTATAGTTTGTTCTCTTCCTCATCTTGACGCCACTTCTTGGTATCTTCGACTATCTTATTAGCGTTCTGTGCTGGGACTTCCTCATATGTAGAGAACTTCATTTCAAAAAGCCCTAGACCCTTTGTCATGGAGTGAAGTTCAGGTGCATATGTGGCCATTTCTGAAAGCGGGACAAGAGCCTTTACCACACTGCCTTCTGGGGATGTGTCCATCCCGCTTATCCTTCCACGTCTTCCGCTAAGATCATTGGTTATGGTCCCAACATAGTTCTCTGGGACATAAACAGATACTTCCATTATAGGTTCAAGTAATATTGGGCTTGCGTCCTCCATTGCTTTCTTGAATGCAAGGGAACCAGCTACCTGGAACGCCATATCAGATGAGTCAACATCGTGATAACTTCCGTCTATCAGAGTTACCCTGAAGTCAATTACAGGGAATCCTGCAACAGTTCCTCTATCCATGGTCTTCACTATACCCTTTTCAACAGAAGGGATGAAGTTCCTTGGAATAGCTTCGCCAACGATCGCGTCGACGAACTCAAAACCGCTGCCTCTCTTAAGAGGATCTACGTTTATAATGCAATCACCGTACTGACCATGACCACCTGATTGTTTCTTGTGTTTACCTTGAACGTTCTTAACGCTCTTCTTTATTGTTTCTCTGTATGGGATCCTTGGAGCTTTGAATGTTACATCAAGTTTATATCTTTCTTTTAGCATTTCATTAACAACGTCCAACTGCAACTGACCAAGACCTGACAGCACAAGTTCCTTTGTCTCAGCGACTCTGCTAAAAGAGATAGAAGGATCTTCTTCTGCTATTTTCTTTAGTGATGCTCCTACTTTTTCCTCAAGTTTCTTGTCTGCTATTTCTACAGCATAGTTAAGAACTCTCTTAGGTTCTGGAGATGCTTCGAACATCTTTTGCGATATTGAGCTATCAACTATGGAGTAACCTGTTTTTATATCCTCGCACTTATCTAGAACGACTATGTCTCCAGCAACGGCCTCTTCTATAGGTTTCAACCCATCAGTATAAGGTTTGCTTATCTTGGAGATCTTAAGTGAGTGGTTGTTATCCACTATTATCGCTTTTGTGTTCTTGTTAAGTTTGCCACTTACTATTTTTAGATAGTTCGTTTTGCCTGTGTAAGCATCTACTCTAGTCTTGAAAACATATGCAGCTAGAGGTGCGTTATCTGATGTATCTATTTTTTCTCCACCTTTGAAAGTAAGCGTGTTGAATTCTGAGCTTGAAGGTAAATAGAAGAATATGCCGTCCCTTAGAAGGTCTATGCCTATGCCCTTTGATGCAGATCCTGCGAACACAGGGAAGGACATCCTTTCTTTAACTGCTTTACCAAGCACTCTTCTTAGGTCGTCTGTCGCTACTTCTTTACCATCAAGATATTGTGCAAGAAGTGTCTCATCGTTCTCAACTATGGCCTCTACCATCTGGTTCCTATATTTTTTAACCATATCTGCATATTGAGCAGGGATCTCTTCTTCTTTAGATTTTCCGCTATCATCCTTGTATGTGTACATCTTCTGTCTCATAAGGTTTATAACCCCGACAAGCTCAGTACCCTTACCCACTGGAATGATAATTGGGACAGGGGATACATTGAATAGGGCCTTTATGCTCTCTAGAGCTTTATCAAAATCTGCATCAGGGCTATCCATCATACTTACATAGATCAATGTAGGTAGCTGATAATCCTTTAGTCTCCACCAATGTCTTAGGCCTTGGTCTGTAGCGCCTGTCTCTCCGTTAATTACATAAACGGCACCGTTGGAAACCCTTGCGCAGTTAACAACATCATTAATATAGTTCAGCGAACCTGGAGTATCTAATAGGTATAATTCTTTGTTGTCTGGAAGATCGGCCATAAAAGTCTTGGAGAACAAGGTATAGTTCCTGCCTTGCTCTTCCGGTTCTACCGGCAGTTTGTCCTTGGCATTCAAAAGCTTTCTGACAGTGTTGGTCTTTCCGTTACCATCTACCGCTACTACTGTAACGATCCTCTTGTTGTCGATAGTCGCACCCATAAATCCTCCTTAAAATATTTAAGCACTGGGTCCAGTGCCCTCTTTTATAAACATTTTCATGATAGGACTGACTAAAAGTATCGGGTTTAATATCAAGGCCTTACTTCCATTTTTTTTATATAAATGAGCTGTTGCAATAAACCACAAAAACCAGGATTTTTCAAGGGTTATCTGGGAAGCTTGGCTTAATACTATTTTAAATAATTGCTAGCACTTAGGGCCGCTATACAGCCATCGGACATGGCTGTAACGATCTGGCGGTGCTTTTTCTTTATAACATCCCCTGCGGCATAGAGGCCTGGGACATTTGTAGCCATATCCTCATTAACAATTATGTAGCCGTACTCATCAAGCGCTACCATATCTTTGACCAAGGAGTTCTGTGGCTCGGTCCCAACATAGACAAATACGGCATCTGTTTTTACAGTTGAGATATTTGAGCTTTTCTTGTCTTTCAATATGACATTCTCTACTTTTTTTTCTCCGGCAATTTCTATAAGCTCTGTGCTAAGCATGATCTTAACATTCTTATATCCTTTTATCCTTTCCAGGAGGATGGAGTCACCCCTGAATTCGTCACGCCTATGTATAATTGTTACTGATCTACATATCCTGCTTAAATACTCCGCACCATGGAGGGCAGAATTTCCACCACCTATCACAAAAGCATCTTTCCCACTAAAGAACATTCCATCGCAGGTGGAGCAATATGAGACCCCAGCGCCAAAAAGTCTTTCTTCTCCTGGTACTCCTAACGCTTTGGGCCTAGCACCCGTGGCAATTACCAAAGCTCTGGCTGTAGCGTTGAAGCTAAATCCTTCTACCTTGAAATCGGTGCCTTCTTTCTTTATGGCATTTGCTGGCGTGTTCTTTATCTCTACACCAAGGCGTTCAACCTGTTTCTGCATACCATCTGCAAGGGCATGACCTGCGATCGGCTCTACGAAGCCTGGGTAATTTTCTATCTCATGGTTAATGAAGACTTGCCCCCCTGGAGCACCAGCCTCTAATATTATAGCC
>JBAXXF010000175.1:0-3501 GCA_037128035.1 bacterium
GTACGGTATATCTATCTTGAGAGTTCTGTCCCTTAATGCTTCCATATACTCGTTGCTTTGAAGTTTTTTGTATTCAGGCTCGTTGGTATGGCCAAGTATTACAAGGTCGATATCTGTCTGTGAGAATTTTTTAGGTTTGATCTTGTGTTCTTGACTTGCTCCAAGGAGATCATAAAGGAATGCTACGTCAAGTTTTAAGACTTCTATGAACTCTATCATACCTCTGTTGGCTATATTGAACTCACCGTCGAAATTAAAGGCTCTTGGGTCAGAATCGCTACCAAATATGGCGATCTTCCTATAGTTAACATCACCCGTTAACTCTGTTGAGTCCTGGTTCTTTTCGTCCTTAGGCTGGAAGGTGCCAATACCTATTCTATCTTTTTCAGAGAGTATCAGTCTTTTGATCACAACGTGGTCCATTACCTTTGTCCAGTCGCCGTTATAACGGTTCATTAACTGGCTATATATATATCTGCAACTTGGGCATAGGTCGCCGGTAATAGCTACCCTGTATCCATCTTTTTTACCCTTATTGATCTCTGATAGGAATTTTGGTCTTAGATCTTCTGGGATGAGTTTTAGAGGCTCTTCATGTATAGGGCACTTCAAGAACTTCTCGCCACCCAACAATTTTTCCTGACCCGCAGGAGGGTTTGGATCTGTCCACTTGAACGTATAAAGTGCACCAGCCTCTGTCTTTGAATAGTCCTCAATACCTTCTTTTAAAAGTCTTGCGATCGTACTTTTTGCGGAACCGACAGGACCGTGAAGTAATAGAACTCTCTTCTCTGGTCCATAGCCCTTAGCGGCCGCCTTGAACATATCAACAAGTTTCATCAACGATACTTCTAAGCCAAATATTGCGTCAGCTCCGTTATGAACCTCATCCTTAAAAAAGTTATATCTCAAGATATTCTTTTTGAACTCTACATATTCTTCAAACCCGTGGGACGTTACCATGTCGTACATTCTTTGGAATGCATTCCTTGTTATCTGAGGTTTTTTGGTCACCATGTCGATGTAGTCTTGAAATGGGCCTTCCCATGTAAACTCTTTGTACTCGTCCACGTTCTGGTTATCGCGAATAAATGAATTAACGTCAAACTGCCCCATAAACCCTCCAAATTAGTCTATTTCTTGCCTAAGATAGTAACATCTTATTATTAAAAACTCCAACACAAACAGTATCGTTATCTATCATACCGTAAGTCCCGTTCTTTCCAAAGTAACCCGTGTTGATATAGTACTTAATTTTCCCGTCCTTTGAAGTAACGCGGCTAAGGTCCGGGACGTGAGTGTGCCCAAGCACCACGACATCAAGGTCGCTGTGACTGAGCTTTTCTACGGCATAATCCCTGTAGCATAAAAACCTGTTATCATTGACCATTTTACCAGGATTGGAGCTCCTGCTTACAACGGAGAATAGACCTGCCAGCCTGTATAGTACGGAGTCCGGGATCATCTTTACTGATGCCCTGAACAGCCCACTCCTTACTATGGACTTTAAAAACCTGTACTTTGTGTCTTTTGGGTCTAGGCCATCACCATGGGAGACCATTATATTTTTGGCATCCACCTTAAGCTTATCAATTGAGCTAGCACTGTGTATAAAATTGAACGGCAGCGTAAAATCAAAATCATGGTTGCCGTAGAGGTAGTATATTTTGGTACCTGTTAAGGAAAGGGATTCAAGTTCCGTGAAAAGCTTATTATATTTTTTCGTTATGTAAGCGCCACGACCATGGAGAAACTCAAAAAGATCCCCTAAGATGAACAGGTGAGTAGCTGTTTCTTTTTTCATGCGGTCGATAAATGACATGAACCTTTTGTAGGCTACGTCATCTATGCTGCCTATATGAGCATCAGAAACAAAAAACATCTTTGCCATACGATAAAAATACTACCATACTAGCTGGACTAGGAAAGCTAAATATATTATAAGGGGCCAATGGACGACAAAAGCTCAAGCAATATAATCATAGCCATCTACAAGGGCTACAAAAGATACAAGGTCTTCAATGTATCCCAGAGGCTCCTTACCTGGATCGTCGTAATCAACTCAGCCTTGATAATAGGATGCCTGATATTTTTTATAAGTTTTACGTTCCAGTGGGCTTATAACTGGAAACTGTCGGAAGAGAATAAGACCCTGCAAAAGGAGATACTACAATTAAAAAAATAGATCTCATGCTCCAGAATCTGGATATAGATAGGGAAATGGATGTAATAAGCCTTACCTCGTCTTTTTGTGGCGATTTCTCATTCGGTAAATATACACGCATAGAAGGAAAGATAGAGGGAAGTATACGATCTTCCGGTCTTCTGACAATAGGCGAGCAGGCACTTGTGACAGCGGACATCTCAGGCAACCTTGTAGTAGTCTACGGTACGGTACAGGGAGATATAATAGCGGAAAGGAATATCTTGGTTGAATCAACAGCAAATATAAGCGGCAATTTAAAGGCACCCAACATAGTTATACGAGATGGTGCGAACATAAATGGACAGATACTGATGGCAAAATATCACGCCAGCGCTTTTAAGCAGTTAGAACTCGTTAGTTAATCTATTTAGAGAATCCTTTAATAGACCGTAATCCTGAGAAGCTAATCTTTTTGAATCAAGTATCCTGACCCCAACACCCTTGATCTTCTGATCATTAACGTTCTTAAAATAACTTAGCCAATTATCATATTCAAGGAAGTCTTCCGGCCTGATAACACCCATATAAAGAGAATTATTGTACCACCTTTGGAAGGCACATTGATCCGTAATGGTGGACTTAAAAATGTTGAACATCGCCCTTACATCCTGTTCGGATACTTTTCTGTTATACAAGAAAGTCTTAACATCAGTTATGGCCTTCTCGATATTAGAGAGATCTTCAGGCTCTTCAATTATCATATTGAAAACGATATCTGACCCGTTGTTGACCATACAGCAGCCGATCTTTTCATCTGTGCAAAATTCTCTGTATAGACTGAAATACTCCGGCAAGATATCCCTTCCTCGACCCGCAAGCACTATGCCAATAACATAAGATCTGGAGTATGGAGTGAACTCTTCCTGTAGAAAAGGCGTCTTCTGGGGGTTCTTTTGATATGCGACACCATTAGAAGCTTCCATTTCCTTGGTGCTGATAACTGGCTTTTCTCCAGAATAACAAACAAAGAAGGTCGGGACTACCTCTGGAGCTTCCTGAACGAACGCACTGTTAAAACTTTTTAGATTATCTTCGTAGACATCCCTAACACTACACCATACCGGCATCGTGTGGTCGTCTGATTTATAAAGACCGTAGCTTTTACCTACGTTATTGTTGCTAACGTAAATGGACCTTACACCCTTGTACTCTTCCGGATGTGATCCTCTCTTTGTATCTTCCTTTTTGAACTCACACGAAGCACATAAAAGGGTCAATATAGCGGCAGTATAGACGTAATATTTCATTGTCTATTACCCTTCCTGTTTTATGTACATTTTGTACATATTATCTTC
>JBAXXF010000176.1:0-3501 GCA_037128035.1 bacterium
TGCTAAGCGGGATCAATATATCCATCTTATCAGTAAAAGCGGAGACCCTTTTAGACGAAATACGTATTTCTGTAGAATTACATCCGCCCCTTACCCTGGACATGAACTCTTCTGTTGCAAAAACGTTATAGCCTTCAAGCTTTAATATACCTGTAAGTACGTACTCGATAGTATTTATGCCCTGGCCGGCCTCACCGCTTATGACAACAGAAAGATCATTCTCAAAACATAAAGGACACTGCATAATTGCGATCCCTCCAAAGGCTTCATTATATTGGCTGTAACTATCTGGTAAATACGTAGTTCTACGTATTTACCCATCTACGTTTAATCTGTACCATTTGCTCATCGTTGGGAGGTGTATTTATGAAAAGATCTTTTTCTATCACCTTGATCGTTATCGTTGTTCTGGCCCTAGGTTACGTCTTTTACCACGAAGTAATAGAAAACAAAATGAAAGAGATAACGTGCACAAAACCATCAGTTCAACTAAGAATGGCAATGAGGAAGCTTTGGGAAGACCACATAACTTGGACTAGATGCTACATAGTTAGTGCCCTTTCGGGTGCTGATGACTCAGCTAAAATAGCTGAAAGACTTCTTAGGAACCAGGACGAAATAGGAAATGCTATTAAGCCGTTCTACGGCGAAGACGCCGCCAGTAAGCTAGCTGCTTTGCTGAGGGACCACATAATGATAGCTTCACAAGTAGTTAAAGCGGCAAAAGCAAACAACGCTACTGAACTAAAGGATGCACAAACAAAATGGTTCAGTAATGCGGACGACATTGCCGTCTTCTTAAGTTCTGCAAACCCTAATTGGCCGATGAAAGACCTACAACAGATGCTTTACAAACACTTGGACCTTACGACCTCAGAGGTCGTATCTAGGCTTAAGAAGGACTGGTCCGCCGATATAGATGCGTACGACATGGGGCATGAACATATGCTTATGTTCGCTGATATGCTATCTAATGGTATAATAATGCAATTCCAGGATAGATTTAAAAAAAATAAGGTAAAAGGAGAGTAGTAATGAAAAAAGCCATCGTAGATAAGGAGACTTGCATAGGTTGTGGCCTTTGTGAGAACCTTTGCCCAGAAGTTTTCCGTATGGAAGGAGACAAGGCTGTTGTTTATATAGAGCCTGTCCCTCAGCAGGTAGAGGCTTCTTGTAAACAGGCTGTTGACGAATGCCCTGTGGCTGCAATAACCATGAGTTAATGCAAAGGAGTAGTGATCATGAAAAAATATCAGGCACTCGTTATTTGCATTGGAGTGGTTCTTTCCGTAATAATCTATTGTTGTGGCAACGCTAGTAACTCCTCTGCAGTTGCTGTATCTATGACGAACCAAAATCTTTTTATACCTTCAGATATACTGGTTATCCCAGGTCAAGTTGTGCAATGGACCAATATGGATACTGTTGCGCACACTGTAGTTGCAGATCCAGGAACTACTGTAGGGGGACCGGACTCAGACCTAACACATCCTAACGGTATCATGGCCGGAGGCATATATACATGGCCCGTGCCAAGCACTGCTACTACAGGCATGATCTGGTATTACCACGATAGGCTGAATGGCACAGCAGGTAGTGGGACATCACTTGGTGGAGGAATGGCTGGTATTATAACTGTGGCCGCTGGATTTTGATAATAGACGCAAGTTGTAACAATTGATATGATCCCCATCATGAATAAAAATGCTTGGGTGAAAGGTATCGATGTTGCAATCACCGTGTGTGATGAGAACGGAAAGATCCTTGAAATGAACGATAAGGCATGTAAAACGTTTGAAAAGCAAGGCGGTATTAAGTTGATCGGTACTAACTTGTTGGATTGTCATCCCGAGCCTGCAAGATCAAAAGTTGTTGACCTTCTAAAGAACCCAAGGACCAACAGCTATACCATAAAAAAAAATGGTGTTAAAAAATTAATATACCAGGCCCCTTTCTTTGAAGATAACAAATTCAAAGGATATGTAGAGATGTCCATGGAGATACCGCTTGAGATGCCGCATTTTGTAAGAGGCTAGTCCAACATAATGATCGGCACAAACACCGTCAATTACGTCTTTTATAACTCTATAGTCTTTTCTTCTATAACATCGGCCAGTTCTTTGTACCTATAGTGAGTATCGGCCCCTATCTCTTTTTCAACAGCGGCAAACCTTTTTTCTAAATACTCTTGCTCGTCATCATTAAGGATCTTATTTGTCATAGGGAAAAGAACATTCTCCTCTTTCCAAAAATGATCGGAGTACACATCTAAAAGACCACGGAAACACGTCACAAGTGTTTTTCTAGCAGAGATATCCTTATGCTCATATGATATGACCGCAGTAGATAGATTCCTTACCAGCATTCTAAGTTTATCATGTTCGTTTATAAGAATGGCCAGTGGACATTCTTTTATGGAGGTTTCCTTCATTTGGAGTAGAGGAAATAGTTCCGTCTCTTCTTTTCCTTGATGGCACTTATCCCCAAACACGGTCATGAATTCGGTTATGTTCTTTAGTTCAGCAAGATCGACATCATTACCCGATTCTAATTTCTTTATTAGAATGGCTACCGATTTTAGTACCTTCTCAATAATACGATGCTCTTCAGCTAGGACATCTGTTGGTTTTCTGTCCATAAAAACACCTCTTAAACCAACCAGCGTCGGTTAGTTCATTTTTTTCTCATGTTCCTTGTGCATCATCATACCTTCGCATTTCTCTCCCACTCTTTGCTCCTCCTGAGCTTCCTTATAGTAATGAAAAGTTGATCATTCTATGGGGTTTAAACCTTAAATAATTATGCCAAAGGATGGTGTAGTTTACTTGTTCGAGGAGGATAAAAAAATGGAAAATCAAAAAGCATGGTATCTGAAGGAATCCAACAAAATAGGGTCAGCGTTCCAACATTTCCAGAACACTTTGGACGAACAATCAGTATTGGATGTAAGGACCAGAGAACTTTTGAAATTGGCACTAGCTTGTGTGCTCAGGTGTAGGCACTGTACGGAGGGGCATATAAAAAAGGCCCTTGAGTTAGGTGCAACAAAACAGGAAATAACAGAGACCCTTATGATAGCTGCGCTTGAAGGTGCTGGTACCCAACTCGCCTGGGATAAGGAATTCTTTCAAGAGGTACTTGGTTAAATAATGATCAATTAATTGATGACGAACAAGTTGTCATTAGTATTGTACCGGACACATTACCGGTAAGTATGCCATTGTCGCAGGTTGATGAAAAAGTTAATGTATCCTTTTCTGTCCTGGACCCAGTAACAGATATAGTGACCGTTCCACCTGTGGGGTAGCAACATCCATTCGTGTATGTAACGTTAGAAAAGGTCATGGTAGTTGTGAACATCGCCGTATTGTGATCAACAATGATCGTGCCGGATATTATCTTTCTATTATCCCTTGTAAGCTGGTTAAGCACCAATGGGGCACTAGGATCTGTATATATCGTCTGGCTCCAAAGCGGGACATTATCCCTGTCTGAGTGTAT
>JBAXXF010000177.1:0-3476 GCA_037128035.1 bacterium
GTTCTATAAAGAGGCCCTTGAACGTGGGGGTACAAGCGCTGACGAACATTCAAAATTCGGTGCTGGCGGTGGTAACGTCACTAAGAGCTTTGGTAAGGTAATTTCGCTTGCAGGAAAATTTGGCATGCGTCAGGAAGAGATCCCTGTGATGTTAAAGATCGCTCACCTGTGGCATGGCAGGTCAGTAGACGACCTTGGTCACAAATATGAACAGATGGTCCCCGATTATGAAATAAAAGAAAAGATAATGAAGAGCCTTGTCTGTATGTTCGACTCTGGCTATACGCTTCCTCAGGGAAGAGAAGTCACAAATTATTATTATCCGCTACAGTATGGCTTTGATGGCCTTATAAAGATGGCGGAAGAAATGAAGTCAAAGGTCGCAGGTAGAGCTGATGGCGACGGTATATCTGGGATGAACAGGCTTTATAATTATGAAGCGGTCAAACTTGTCCTAGAAGGTGTACAGACCTGGATATTGAACTACGCTACAGAACTTCGTAGAGTTGAAGCGTTGGAGAAGGACAAAACACAGAGGGCAGAATATAAAAAATTGGCAGAGATAATGGAGTGGATAGCGCATAATCCTCCACGCACATTCCATGAAGCACTTCAGCTGTGCTGGGTCACTCATGTGGCTGTGCTAAATGAAGATGCAATATCCGGATTATCACCAGGTCGTCTTGGGTTGGTGCTGTATCCGTACTATGAGCAGGATATAGAGGCTGGTCGCACAACAAAAGAAGAAGTACTTGAGCTCCTTGAATGCATGAGGGTCAAATTCACCTGTCTTGATTGTTTTGCTTCCATGGGTGTTGTGGGCGGAGTGCTTTCCGGCAATACGTTCAACAACCTTAGTGTTGGTGGTCTAGACAAGGATGGTAACTCAGCGTGCAATGAGCTTGAAGCCCTGATCCTTGAATCAGGTATCACCTGTGCAACGCCGCAACCTACGCTTTCTTTGCTTTACGATGACAAGATGCCAGAGGAATTCTTGGTCAGAGCTATCGAGTGTATAAAAACAGGGACCGGGTATCCGGCCTTCATGAATAACAATATCGCGATCAAGTTCTTAATGAATAATTATGGACCAGAAGGCATGAAGCTGGAAGAGGCTAGAGCTTGGGCTATTGGAGGCTGTCTTGAGACATCTCCTGGCTCATGGATGCCTCTTACATTAAATAACAAAAAATATTTTATCCCAGGTGGTTCAGGCCAACCGACAAGCGTAGGAGTACATTTTGTATCTCTACCAAAAATATTAGAATTAGTGTTATTTAATGGTGTAGACCAACGTACGGGAGAAAGAGTTCTCCCTGATCATGGGAAAAAACTTCAGAACTACGATGAGCTTATGAGCGCGTTCAAGGATTACTTCTGTAAGACCATTGATGTCCTTGCGCTTTGTAATAATATTCAGCATGATGTTTGGAGAAAGAACAACATGGCTGTGTTCCATTCTCTATTAAAACCCGACTGTCTTAGCAATGGACATCTAATAAATGAAATGGGGTATCGTTACAACGCTACCTTTAACGTGGAGACAACTGGTAACATAAATCTTGTTAATAGTCTAGCGGCACTAAAAAAAGTCGTGTACGAGGATAAAAAGGTAACATTAGAAAAACTAAGAGCGGCATTAAAGGATAACTTTGGTTTTAAGAAAGCAGAAGAGGTCAGGTCATATTCTTTATTGGACCAGGAAAAATCTAGCGATAGTAGCGAGTGGGATGAACTTCATTTTATGCTATTAAAAGCGCCAAAGTATGGCAACGCTGATCCTGCAGCCGATAATGTGCTCAAAGAATGGGAAGATTGGTATACGTCAGTATGTCATAACTACGAGTCACTTTATGGTAAGCCTTACTATGCTTGCCAGATATCAGTATCTACCCACGGGCCTATGGGTGCCGTCACTGTAGCAACTCCAGATGGCCGTCTTTCAGGTACAACATTTGCTGACGCTTCTTTGTCCGCGTATCCTGGTACTGACAGGAATGGTCCTTATGCATTAATGACCTCTGCCACTGTTTGGGACCATTCAAAATCACAAAATTCACAATTGAATATAAAGATACATCCATCCACAATCAAAGGTCTCTCTGGTGCAAAAAAACTTTTAGACCTTACTCGTGCATATATGAAGAAGGGCGGTTTCCACGTTCAATATAACGTCGTTGATTCAAAAGTATTACAGGCTGCGCAGACGCATCCAGAAGAATATAGGGATCTCATGATACGTGTTGCCGGCTTCACACAATATTGGGTTGAGATAGGAAAACCGATCCAAGATGAGGTCATAGCGAGGACAGAGTATGAAGGTATCTAAGGTTCTCTACAGAGATGTAATAAATTATTCACCCATAGATGTGATCAAAGGTGTGGATCTCTTGACCAAAGAGATAGTAATGGCTGACGATCTAGCCCCTGCTGGTTACAAGCTAAAACCTAAGTGTAAATTCTGTAAGAATTTTTTAGCAGAAGCTAAAAATGACAGTCTAGGTACTTGTCAGGCTTCAAAGACAAAGTTCATGGCTTATCCCGATATGATAGCCACAACTTGTAAGGATTATGAAGGGTCTATTATTTGATATACAAAGCCATTCCGTCCACGACGGACCGGGCTGCAGGACGACAGTCTTCCTTAGTGGATGTCCGCTTGCCTGTGAGTGGTGCGCCAACCCAGAAGGTCTGAACTTAAAACAACGCTTAATGTACAGTGATAGGAAATGTCGGTCTTGTGGCCGATGTATAAAGGCTTGCTCTAATAATGCCATAAAAGCTGGGCAGACAGGGCAATTGATGATCAATAGGGACCTCTGCAATAAGTGTAGTGATTTCAAATGCACTAAAGCTTGTTTGTCAGAAGCATTGGAACTGAGCGGCAAATTATTCAGCGTAGAGGAATTAGTAAAGATATTTGAACGTGACCGTGACTTTTGGGGAGTGGACGGAGGCGTTACTTTTAGTGGTGGAGAGCCGTTCATGCAATACCAATTCCTATCATCTGTGTTAAAGGAATGCAGGGATAGGTCCATTCATACCGCTATAGAGACCTGTGCACATGTTCCCTCGGATATTTTTATGAACGGTATGGGGTTAATAGACTGGGCGTTCATTGATATAAAGCACATGGATACTAAGTTGCATCGTGAGGCCACTGGGGTTGATAATAATCTAATCCTTAAGAACATAGAAACTCTCACCGGGTCAGACTGGCCGGGTACACTTGTTATACGAGTGCCATTGATACCGGGCTTCAATGATGATGATAAAAGTGTAAAAGAGCTCTCCGGGTTCCTTAAAAGATGTGGCCTGTCCGCAATAGAACTTCTTCCGTTCCATAGAATGGGTGATAGTAAATATACCAAACTTGGATTAAAATACGCTTACGCAGGAACAGAGTCCCCAGCGGACGCTCATCTAGAAGTTGTCACGGAACGTTTTAAAGCATATGGGATAGATAATATTGTCTC
>JBAXXF010000178.1:0-3470 GCA_037128035.1 bacterium
AATCTAATCTAAAGATTATTATGGACAGAACAACGCTGGTAAGCGCTAGTCCCACCGCAGACATAAGGAGACTTCTGGTCATTACCGCCCATACTGCCGCCAGAACCAACAGACTTAAAAGAATTAAAGTTAAAGTCACATTACACCTTCTTTTGTCCGATTAGAAAATACTTCCGATCGGTACAATTATTGTATTTATAAAATATGGGAAAAATATCCCAACGCCCAATGTTATTGCCGCTAAGATTATTGCTGGAATGATCATACTCGCGCTAGCTTCTTTAATATTCATGAAGTTAACGTTGATCTTCCCGAAGAACACTCTTCTCTGCATAGATAGGAAGTATGCAAGGGTTATCAAACTACCGATAACAGCAAGGGCCGCAAAACTATGAAAACCTGCTTTCCATAGAGCTATAACGATTATCAACTTACTCCAAAAACCAGAAAGTGGAGGGATACCTGCTGTAGAAAGAAATGCGACCACAGAGGTCCAGCCAGTAACGGGCATTACATTGGATAGTCCACTCATTGAATCCATATCTCTTGTGCCTGTCTGCTTTTCAACAGCAGCTGAATTTATGAAGAGCTGGGTCTTGAATATTGAGTGATTGAAAAGATGGAATACGGCACCGGCTACACCAAGTGCTGTTCCAGTTCCCAACGCCAAGATAATGTAACCTACCTGGCTGATACTTGAATATGCAAGCATCCTTTTGAAATCATGTTGGCCAAGAGCAGCAAGAGCTCCCACAAATATGGAAACAAGACCTGCCACCATTAGGACCATCTTTATCGTGTCATTATAACCGAATATCTCACTGACCACTCTTATCATCGTATAGACACCGGTGGTCTTTGTTACTATCCCTGCAAGTAGAACGGAAACACTAGCTGGAGCTGATGTATACGCATCTGGCAACCAACCGTGAAAAGGAACAAGTCCTCCCTTTATCAAAAGTCCGCCGACAAAAAGTCCTATTGCTACTAGAACAAGAGTGCTGTTCATCCCCTGCACAGAATCCCTGACTGCCACAAAGGAGGTATCCCCTGCAGACATCATGAGAAGCGCTATGGACGACAACATCATTACCGTTGCAACTGCTGAAAGGACAAGATACTTGAAGGAACCTTCAACAGCGAATTTATCTTCTTGATAAGCTATAAGTATAAAACTTGAAACTGCAGTTATTTCTAGGAAGACGTACATAGAGAATAGATCTCTCACCATTACTACGCCGTTCATCCCTATCAATGCTAAAAGAAAAAGATTTAAGAAATTGAATTTTTTCTTTTCACAGCAGATAGTCCCGTATCCAACTAAAATAGCACAGAATGATACTATGCCTATGGACAGTAGAAGTAATTTGCTAAGTCCGTCCAATTCAAACCCGAATAGATTGAAGTTGTTCAATGCGTAGACATTAACGTCTAAAGCAACAACTGCCACCTGTGCGAGAGAGACTGCCAAACCAAGCCATATAGCGGATTTGGTCATCGCCTTTTTAAATCCAATATTCAAGAGAATTATGGATGCAAGAGGTATCAGAATTAATAATAGAGCCACGTCGTTCCTCCCTATCTAACAGTTCTTAATATCCAGACAATAACTAAAGCAACTCCACCCAACGACCATAAAAGGTACAATGAGTAGTTACCTGTGTGCGCTTTTCTTATACCGTTGGTAGCAGCATATGTGGTCTTAACCGTAAAGCGATTATACAACCAGTCCACACCCCTATCTACGCTAAATGATGCCTTTGAGAATATCCTGACGAATTTTAAAGCCCATTCATAAGGATCAAATTGTTTCTTCTCAGCCCTATCATATATAGTACTTAGAACAGGTGCATGATGTATATGGTCGACAGCCTTAATGCCCGCCCCATATTTCTTAACGCCGTATCTATGGTTCAGATATGCAAGGACAAGAACAACAACTGTTGCTACGACCAGTATGAAATTAGCAGGCATTCCACTGAAGTGATGTCCTGCTGCACTTGCTCCTATTACAGGAACAAAGAAAGTGTTTATTGGATATGCGTTGTTAACACCAAAGAATATACAAAGGGCAGCAAGTGTTACCATTGGGATAAGCATGGCGATAGGAACATCGCTTTTTACAGCAAGGCTCTTTTCTCCAGCTTTTCCAAAGTAAGCCGCATGTCCTAACTTCAAGAATGAGGCAGCAGTAAAAAATGATCCACCAACTGCTGCAAGATAGAAGATCCATCCTCTTTCAAGAGCACCATCGTAAATAAGCTCTTTTGAGAAGAAGCCGTTAAAGAACGGTACACCAGAAATGGATAGCGCTGCTATCACGAAACAGATAAAGGTAATTGGCATCTTTGATGCTAGACCACCTAATTTATAAAGATCAGTAGTGCCTGTTTGTTTTTCAACAGCACCGGCTGTTTGGAACAAACAATCCTTATATATGGCATTGTTCAACATATGGAAAAGACCACCTACTACCGCAACAGGGATACATGTACCTATTCCAAGTATCATGTAACCTACCTGGCTGATGGCGTGATATGAAAGAAGTTTTTTGTAATCTTTTTGAACAAGGGCCATCATGACCGCAAATAGTATGGTCACAGCACCTATGATCATAAGCATCATACTTAGGCTGGAATCTGCACTTAGTTTGAACATATCAATGCATATCCTTGCCAGAAAATATATACCGACTAATTTCTCAAAAGAACCAGGTCCAAAAGCCATGAATGGCAATGGTGCGTCTACTGCAGCATCTGGTATCCATGTATGGAAAGGCATAGCTCCTGATTTTGCTATAGCTCCTATTATAAGGAGAATGAACGCAAGGCTTGCAAGCCCGCCGTTAGCCTGAAGTGATATCTGTGAGATAGTGAATGTCCCAGCTAGATAACCAGTGATAGCTATACCGGCCATCATGCAAAGGTCTGTTACACCGTTGATGACAAAAGCCTTAACAGCTGTAGCGATAGCTTCTTTTCTCCCGATGGCTATAAAACCGAACAGGGTGATAAGCAGTCCTTCCCAGAAGAACAACAAAAGGATCAGATTATCTGCAAGAACAACACCGTTCAACTGAGCTAGTGTTAAAAGTAAGTATGCATAGAACTGAGAAACGTGTTCTTTACCCTTCATATATGATGTTGAATAAAGTGCTATGATAAGACCAAAGAATGAAGTTGCAAGAAGTGTAAAGCCACTAAATCCATAGAGCCTAAAAGAGAATTCCATTCCCCATGCGCCCCAAGGAAGCACAAGCGTGATGTCCTTATTGAACAGTGATATTGCAATAACAAAATTCACAGCCGCTATAAGGACTGCGAAAACTTCTCTCAACGGCCATTTCTTAGGAATAAGAAAGACCAGAAGAGCCGCAACAGCAGGGATGATTACAGGTAATAACAGTGTGTTCATCTTATAACTCCCATGATCTGCTGAACTTCAGTGTTAACTACGCCAGCAGGATAGTT
>JBAXXF010000179.1:0-3448 GCA_037128035.1 bacterium
AGAGTTTGGCCCTTAACGTGGAATTGGTAGAGAAAGAAACAATACAATAAAGATAGAGGAGATTTAACTTGAGATATCTACTTAATTTTTTTGATAAACCGAAAGATCCCCAAAGTTTTATTGCGCTCAAAATTTCTATAGCCTCTCCTGACAAGATCAGGGAATGGTCCAACGGCGAAGTAAAAAAGGCCGAGACCATAAACTACAGGACCTTTAAGCCTGAAAGAGACGGACTTTTCTGTGCAAAGATCTTTGGACCTATAAAGGATTACGAATGTCTGTGTGGAAAGTACAAGAGGATGAAACACAGAGGCGTAATATGCGAGAAGTGCGGAGTTGAGGTCATACAGACCAAGGTCCGTAGAGAAAGAATGGGGCATATTGAACTTGCTACCCCAGTTGCGCATATATGGTTCTTGAGATCTCTTCCAAGCAGAATAGGCAGTATACTTGACCTGTCCCTTAAGGACCTGGAAAAAGTACTTTATTGTGAAGCTTATATAGTTGTAGATCCTGGCGAAACAGACCTTAAGGAAGGTGAGATCCTTTCTGAACAGATGTATCAGTCAGCTGTATCCGAATACGGCGAAGATGCATTTGAAGCAGGAATGGGTGCTGACGTAGTAAGAAAACTTCTTAAGAACGTCGATATAAATGAACTTGCACTTAAACTAAGAAAAGAGATCAGAGAAACAAGGTCCGATACTGAACTAAAGAAACTGGCAAAGAGACTTAAAATAGTTGAGTCCTTTAGAGCATCCCCAAATAAACCTGAGTGGATGATAATGGAAGCTGTTCCAGTACTTCCTCCAGACCTTAGACCACTTATCCCTCTGGATGGTGGAAGGTTCGCAACATCAGATCTTAACGATCTATACAGAAGAGTAATAAACAGGAACAACAGATTAAAAAGACTTCAGGAACTTAATGCTCCTGAGATAATCATAAGGAACGAGAAGAGAATGCTTCAAGAGGCCGTTGACGCATTATACGATAACGGTAGACGTGGAAAAGTATTCACAGGTCCTAACAAGAGACCACTAAGATCACTTAGTGATATGATCAAAGGTAAACAGGGAAGATTCAGACAGAACCTTCTTGGTAAACGAGTAGACTACTCAGGTCGTTCGGTTATCGTCGTTGGTCCTGAACTTAAACTCCATCAGTGCGGACTTCCAAAAAAGATGGCTCTTGAGCTGTTCAAACCTTTTATTTACAACAAGCTAGAAGAAAAAGGATATGTAACGACCATTAAATCTGCAAAGAAGATGGTTGAAAGAGAAAAGGATGAGGTTTGGGACGTTCTTGCAGAAGTAATAAGAGAACATCCAGTACTGTTGAACCGTGCTCCTACATTGCATAGACTTGGTATACAGGCTTTTGAACCGATACTTATAGAAGGAAAAGCGATCCAGCTTCACCCTCTTGTATGTACTGCGTTCAACGCTGACTTCGACGGTGACCAGATGGCCGTTCACGTTCCTCTGTCCGTTGAAGCACAGGTAGAAGCAAGAGTCCTGATGATGTCCACGAACAATATCTTGTCTCCTGCAAGTGGTAAACCTATCGTCGTACCTACTCAGGACATCGTCCTTGGTATATATTACCTAACAAGAGAAAGGATCGGCGCACTTGGCGAAGGAAAACTTTTTGCAAGTCCAGAAGAAGTTATCTATGCCTTCACAGCCGGCGCTGTAAACCTTCATGCAAAGATAAAAGCGAGACTGAACGATAAGATATATGACACAACAGTTGGAAGAGTAATATTGTTCGACATCATGCCTTCTGTTGTTCCATTTGAAGATTACAACAAGGTCTTGGATAAGAAGGCATTGGCCGACCTTATCGACTCATGTTACAGATTCGCAGGAAACAAAGCGACCTGTATACTTGCAGATAGACTTCGTTCCCTTGGTTTCTTCTATTCAACAAAAGCCGGTATATCCATTAACCTTGAAGATATGGTCATACCACTTGCTAAGCAGCCTATATTGGACAAATCATACGAACTAGTTAAGAAGATAGAAGAGCAATATGCGGACGGTCTTATCACAGAAGGTGAAAGGTATAACAAGATCGTCGACATCTGGGCTAACGCTAGTGATGAAGTCGCTAACGAGATGTTCAAAGGTATAGCATTTGAAAAGACAACTGACAGGAACGGTAAAGAAGTAGACATACCATCCTTCAACCCAGTTTATATGATGGCTGATTCCGGCGCTAGAGGTAGTGCGGCTCAGATCAGACAGCTGGCAGGTATGAGAGGATTGATGGCTAAACCTAGTGGAGAGATCATAGAAACTCCTATTACCACGAACTTCAGGGAAGGATTGACAGTTCTACAATATTTCATATCTACGCACGGAGCTCGTAAAGGTTTGGCGGATACTGCTCTTAAGACAGCTAACGCTGGATATTTGACAAGAAGACTTGTCGACGTTGCTCAGGACGCAATAATAACAGAGACCGACTGCGGAACAGCAGACGGGATAGAGATCGAATCACTGATAGAGGGTGGCGAGATCATAAAGAAGATTGGTGAAAGAGTACTTGGTAGAACAGTACTTGATGATGTTGTTGACCCATTCAGCGGAGTCCTTCTTGTAGGCGCTGGAACTATAATAGATGAAGAAGCTGCAGAAAGAGTAGAAGCTGCAGGCGTAGAAAAGATGATGATACGCTCCGTTCTTACATGTAAAGCAAAACGTGGTGTATGCGCTTCTTGCTACGGTAGAGATCTTGCTCTTGGTCACAGGGTAAATATAGGCGAGGCTGTAGGTACTATCGCAGCGCAGTCCATAGGTGAACCTGGAACACAGCTTACGATGAGAACGTTCCACGTGGGTGGTACCGCCGTAAGAAGAGCAGAGCAGAGTAAATTCGAGTCAAAGACAAAAGGTAAGATCAAATACATAAAACTGAAAACAGTTGAGAACAAGGAAGGCAACTTTACAGCGATGAACCGTACTGGTGAAATAGCTATATTGGATAATGCCGGAAGAGAAAGAGAAAGGCATCCAATAGTTTACGGTGCTAGGATCTTCTTTAAAGATGGCGATGATGTGAACGTTAATACTCTGGTCGGCGAATGGGATCCATATACTATCCCTATCGTTTCAGAAGTAAGCGGTTACATTAAGTACATCGACCTTGTAGAAGGTGTTAACGTTGCAGAACAGGTTGACGAGGTTTCCGGTCTTTCACGTAAAGTGGTCGTTGAGTCAAGAGAGGTATCTCCAAAGATATCCATCGTAGACGAAGCTGGAGATGCTCTACTTAAGAACGTTAACCAGCCTATCATATACATCGTTCCGGTTGGCGCTAACATCATGGTTAACGACGGAGACAAGATATTCAGCGGAGATGTTGTAGTTAAGATACCTAGAGAAACTACAAAAACAAAGGACATCACCGGTGGTCTTCCAAGAGTTGCAGAACTTTTTGAAGC
>JBAXXF010000180.1:0-3442 GCA_037128035.1 bacterium
TAATCACAGGGGTTACATATAGATATTTGCCTCAGGCATGGGTATTTACACTCAGCAACAGGACCTATGAAGGAGATTTTGCAATAGCCTTTTCCGACGTTATGGGTGTGTTCCTTACAATGTTCCTTTGGAAGCATTACAGGACAAAGCTTGAGCTTGCGGAGAGTGCTTATAATCTTGATAAATCCAGACTTGCTATACTATCAGCTAAGATCAATCCTCATTTCTTGTTCAACACCTTGAACACGATAGCCTCTTCCATAAGGATAAATCCAGATATCGCAAGAGAGATAGTCTTTAAACTTTCTGAGATACTTAGATATGTACTTAGTGCAGAGAACGAATTCAAACCACTTCAGGACGAAATAAATTTCATAGAGAATTATCTGGCCATAGAAACGCTTAGGTTTGGAGAAACAAGACTTAAGGTCTCCATCAACATAGATGATGAGGCAAAGGAACTGAATATCCCAACTATGTTGATACAGCCTCTTGTTGAGAATGCAATAAAACATGGTGTTGCACCACTTGCAGACAGAAGGGGAGAGCTTAGTATAGGTGTTAACTACATCGATGGGATAGAGAATGGTAGGCTTCTCATAAGCGTTGCTGATAATGGCCCAGGTATGATAGTGAATGAAAGGGTCCTGTTCGGTAGAGGCATTGGACTTGCCAATGTAAGGGACAGATTGAAACTTCTCTACGGCGACAGAGCTAAGCTTGAATTTACCTCTGATCTTAACAAGGGTACCACTGCAACCATAAATATGCCGGCGGGGAGATAACAAATGAACATATCTGCCTTTATTGCTGAAGATGAACTTTTTGGAAGAGAAGAAATAAAACATCAGCTTTCAACATATTCCGAAGTAATACTTGTCGGAGAGGCTGATAATGGAATAGATGCAGTAAAGAACATCAAGGAATTAAGACCTGATCTCCTTTTTTTAGATATAGAGATGCCAGGGATCAAGGGACTTGAGGTCATAGAATCCCTTTCGTCCATTCCCTCCTACAAACCGTTCATAATAATAGTAACAGCATATGATAGTCATGCTCTAAAGGCCTTTGAGTACGACGTTGTAGATTATCTATTGAAACCCATAGACACAAAGCGTTTTTCAACAGCTATGTCCAGGGTACTTAGATATTTTAATACTTCATCTCACATTAGCAGGATAACAGCAAAACGCGGGAACAGGATAATGCTTATTCCTTCAGAGGATATCTCCTACGTCTATATGGAAGATTCCATAGTGTATATAAGTAGTAAAGGTGTCGCATATTCAACTACGTATAGGACGCTTGAGGACATACAAAAGGAGCTGGACAGCAAGGATTTCTTTAGGACACACAGAGGCTTTATCGTTAATCTTAAGAAGATAAGGGAAATAAAGCAGGAAGACTCCGGCGGTCTGTTGTTGAAGCTGGAAGACACAGAAGGGCAGGTCCCTGTTTCAAGATCTAGGACAAAAGACCTAAAAGCTATCTTTAAGCTATAGCGTTTTTGAGAACACTAATTATATCTTCTTTGTACATTGGAACTACGCCGAATATATATCCGCCTTCATGCCCATAGATATCAAGTGCCATCTTTGCAACAGCTTCCATATCTACTTTTTCCATTCCATGTTTTTTAGGATCACGGATAGCTTCTATCTGTTGTAACCATTTTTTGAAATGATGTATCGCTTCCTCGCAACTTGTGTAGTGCGAAGTGTTCTCGTGTAGGAAATATCCGACGAACCTCATTATCTTTTTCTCATTATGTGCTTTGTCGAACTCAAGGACGGCAGGAAGCAGCAGTGCAAGTCCCAATCCGTGGGAGATGTCGTACAAACCGCTCATCGCATGTTCTATCTCATGTATAGGCCAGCCACCACATCTACCGCTGAAGAGCCCCATCATTGCCATGCTTGATGCCCATGAGAGCGTTTCTCTTGCTTCTACGTTCTTAGGGTTCTCAATAAAATCTTCAGTAGCTGTTTTAACAGATCTAGTTATGGCCAGGGTGACGTTATCTGGAATAGTAACGTGTGGGTTGTTGCAGGAAAGATAGGTCTCTAAACAGTGACAGATTATATCAACAGCCCCATCAATAACGTAATCTTTAGGTGCTGTAAGAGTAAGTAGTGGGTCTATTACTGCATACTTTGGCACAAGAACACCACTATGCATTACTGCTTTTTGTTTTGTCATAGGGTTGGTTATTACGGATGCTCCGTCGACTTCAGAACCAGTTGCGGCTAACGTTGGAATGCATATCAGCGGAAGTGCTTCAATGACCTTTTTTGCTTTTTTATTCTTTGTAGAGCAGTAATCCCAAACGTCATGTCCCGTCATAGCCACAATAGCAACGCCCTTAGCGGCATCCATTACAGAACCGCCTCCAAGCGCTATTATCATATCAGCTTTCATCTTGTGGGCCTGTTCACCCGCGCTGTTTATTGTAGTACTTCTAGGATTTGGCTCTATGCCTTCAAATACTTCATACGATATCCCATCCATTTTTAGGAATGATTCCAATTTTTGCAGATAGCCGAATTTTTTTACGGCCCCTTTGCCTATTACAATAAGTGCTTTCTTGCCAGTAGCAGAAGCAGCTTTTCTTATCCTTTCAAATTCTCCCTTTCCAAAAAAGACAGTAGTTGGCATGCAATACTTAAAATTTTCCATATTAGCCCCCATAAAAAGGATCTTTAGTGCTCTCCACTCAGTGCAGAAAAGCTACCAGTCAGTGTAAATACCATACATTACAGATATATGCGTATTGATATTGTCATATAGCAACAGTATAGCCTAGTAAAATGAAAAATTAACGAGCGGAGGAAAATATTAATGAGCGTTTACTTAGGCATAGATGTGGGGTCCCTCACAGTAAAACTTTCTGGTGTTGCTGATAAGGATTCCTGGAAGAATATAGAAAAGCTGGTTGCTTCAAAGAAAGGCTACAACTGGACTAGTTACCATGTGAACGGCAACAGAATATTCTTTATGGATGCGGTAAAAGTGGAAGGAAGACCAAGGGAACTTTGCAGGGAGCTTATAGACAAGATCACTGCTGAACTTCCGGAAGGCTCAGTAAAAGGTGCTACCCTTACTGGCTCCGGGGCAAAATTCGCCGGTTCACACCTTGGGTTGAAACATATAACAGAATTCAAGGCCATAGCAGAACATTTTAAATATCTGTATCCAGAGATAAGGTCAGTGTTCGAGATAGGTGGAGAGAACTCAAAATATCTTGGACTAAAGGACGGTCTGATAACAGACTATGAAACAAATGGAGACTGTGCTGCCGGTACTGGCTCTTTCTTGGACCAGCAGTCAACCAGACTTAGATACAACATAGAGGACGTTGGCGATATAGCATTGAACACAGAGAGAAAGGCTGTAATAGCTGGTCGCTGTTCCGTTTTCGCAAAATCTGACATGATACATTCAC
>JBAXXF010000181.1:0-3400 GCA_037128035.1 bacterium
GCTCTAGCACATAGCTGCTAACTATTGTTTATTTATACGCGCCACCGCCACAAGCAGCCTCACCATAGTACTGGTTACATACGCTGGTTGCGTTAGTCATATTGCAAGACAGAGTACTCATCTGTTGCATAAATTTAATGGCACTTACTGAATCACCTAAAATTACATCAGAACCAAAGACAGAGTAATACCCACCACAAGAAATCGTACATCTACCTGAGTTAACATAATCAAGGATCCCGTAAGGAAGCCAGCCATAATTACCAGTGTATTTACTAAGATCGCCGACATTGGTACCGGTATAAGCTGCCGTCTCGTCCAGAGCACTATTCAGATAATTACAATCATAGCTACCTGTGTTCCTGCCAACTTCCATACCTCTAAGAAAAGTTGCTTGAGGTGTATTGCAGAGCGATTTAGCTAACTGTTGTAATCCATCATCGTTAAGAGACGCAACGCAGGTCTCAGAAGTAACATCCGCTATAATACCTTTCAGGGTTTCATTACACAGGGTATTGCCATTATAGGCGTTCCAAAAATCATTCCTATACGTATTACATGCCATCTCTGCTTCAGTCTGCATACCAATTAGTTTTCTGAAGCAATCCGGTATCTTTGGTCTAACAGTTGTTTTATACTCAGCTACAACTTCAGTACCCGTTTTCTGTATGTCGATAGACTTCAAGAATGGAGCAAATGTATCAACAAAAAAGGAGTCAGAGGAACTAAAACACTGCATGTAGTCGTCAAAGACAGACGACCCTTGTGTTCCGTCGTCATTAGTGTTGTATCCTAATAACCCCTGCAGACTGGTATTTTTTGCAGTTGCCCTCAGAATACTACCATGTGTTGAATATAGTTGTTCGAAGAGGCTAATAAGTGTTTCAAACCTTGCCTGGGTCATACAATCATCATTTAAGACCGTTTTAAACATTACAGCTATGCTAAAATCTTTAAACTGCTTTTTTTTAGGAGCTGCTGCTTTCACTAATTTTGAGTCACCTGTCGCTGCTAGAAGGTCTTTTATGTTCTGTTGAGCTTGCTCAACATCAAGATTTTGAGCTACTGCTGCAAAAAAGATCGCCGCCAGATTAACATTTTCAAGTATTAGAGTTTTTCCTTCCTGTTCAGCTACTGATTGCAGTGATGCAACCTGGTCTAGGTTACCGCAGACAGTCTCTTCTTTTGCTGTATCTATATATTTAACCAGCAACTCATCAAATTTCCCTTCTCCGCACGATGTTACTGCTCCAGAATCAAGCGATCCACTCGCTAGATGTCCTTTCACAGCACATGCTGAAAAAATAAGTGTAGTAAAAAGTATTAGTAGATAAAAAATTTTGTTCATAACGGTGCCCCCACCTTTTTTGATTTATCTTTATAAACATTATACCACCTAATTTACATATTGTCAAGACATAATGTCTGAATTTATATCAGAATAACTATTTGAAATTTAAGCACTTTTAATAGTAAGCTCCTGAGATATTTAACAGCCTTAGCATATCGGACGTATCCATATTCAGTATTCTTAGGATCATAGTCCTTATACCATATTGTGAAAAGAGTATTCAAGGGATTAGATGTTGTAAGATTGGTACCAGCGCCCGTGAGTGAATAATATCAGCGAGTTACTGACCTGTTACACCTTGGTCACACCTAGACCCTGTTTTATGAGGCTTTTGCAAACTTCTTTCTGGCATCAACTATAACATTTCCATAGTCTCCAAACAGATCATCTGTAGCCCCTTGTATGTCAACACCTGCAACACGATTATACTCGTTAACAGTCTTTAAGTCCGACCAGCCACAAATTCTCATGACTTGGTTTAACGGTTTACGGTTTCTTAGCATGTGCGTAGCAAAAGTTGCCCTAAGAGCATGAAAATTAATTTGAGTTATGCCTATTTCATCACAATACAGCCTTAATACTTCAGCTTGGTATCCCTGCGTCCACTTTTTCAACCTAGGTAATACATAAAGTGTATTACCGGTGATGGGCCTTAATGCCGTTATTGATTCTAAAAGTTCTTTGCCTATTGGGACATCTCTCCAGTTACTATTTTTAGGACACTTCATTCCTGTTGGGTTACTGGGACTCCTAAGCTTTTTATTATAGGCCTTAGATACTGTAATAAGATTATTTTCTAGATCTACTTGATCCCAGGTTAACGCATAGAGCTCACCACTTCTCATGCCAGTAAATAGTGCAAAGGTCCAAATGTGTCTCCACTCATGGTTGTTTAATTTTGCAGAAGCTAACAGTTTTTGGGCTTCTTCTAACATAAGTACTCCCTTTTTTTTGTTCTCACTTTTGCCTAATTTTATACCAACAGCGGGGCTTACAATCACACCTTCAACAAGCCTGCTATCAATAGCCCAGTTATATAGAGAGTTGATAGCTGTCTTTATCCTCTCCAGACCTTTTTTAGTAAGAGGCTGACCTTTTATGCCCATTTCCTCAGCAACCTGAAGAACATTCTTAACATCAGCCTTAGTGATATCCTTTGCATACATGTTATCCCATGCACTTGTATAGCTCTTAATGGCAACTATGTAGTCGTGAATTGTCGTTTCTGCCACTTTTCTTTCAAAACCTTTACCAACGGCTATATCATCTGAATACCTATCAACTAAAGCTTTCCACTTGATGTGAGCATCGGATGTTTCTTTATCTCTCAGCTCCCTAGTAGCTATTTCAATAAGCCTTTTTTCTGTTTTCTTTGCTGTTGTTTCATCTTTTATGCAATCCTTAGTTTTCTCGACCTTGATATTAGATTTTATTTTACTTTTTCGAACAACTCTCACCTTCCATAAAATCTTATCTCCGTCTTTATAATTTTTAATAGACATCTTAGTTTCCTCCCCAGTAGCGAGAATTTTCAAGATGTCTATCTACTTCTACTTTTTTAAAATACAGCTTGCGACCAAAGGGTTTATACGGTGTTAAGAACCCTTTATAAACCATGTCTCGTATCGACTTAGGCGAAATTCCTAAGTACACTGCCACTTCTTTGGAAGTAAGCCAAACCTTATCAACACCACTTGTTTTTCTATTTTCAATGATCTGGGTAATTTTATTATTCATTATTACCCCCGTTTTCCATATCTGTTAATAGGATCTTGTTTTCTTGTTCCTTACTAATGGCGGGTACAAGGGTACAAGAATATTTGTAAGGATCACCCTTGTGACCGGATCCTTCTCTTAGAATTCTCTTATCTATGAAACACAACTTCCTTAGTGCACTCACTTTATAGCTGTTTTTCCCTTCAATTTTTTCAGAGATTTCTCCTTCTGTTCTAGAAGTGTTTTGTTGAGATAAAAAGCCATAAATTAATTCTGATATTCTTCTAACTTCAACCTCATATCTAGAACCTGCAAGAGAACTAATTCTTGTAT
>JBAXXF010000182.1:0-3382 GCA_037128035.1 bacterium
CTATTAACCCCCAGTGATACTATTACTGACCGTTAATGCCGTATAGCAGTCATTTTAAGCCATTTTAGCTTACTCCTGCATAGGAAGCGGCTTGATACATGGGTTCTAGCTCTTTCGCCCAGTCCATAATGGTTTGATAGAATTGGTTCCAATTACTGCACAGCGTGTCCACTTTACTTCGTCTTTTGACTTTATACTTCGTCAAACTCGGCTCGGCTCCTGCGGCGTATGTCTATATACGCCTTAGTCGCCTCACCTCGTTTTCCTTGTCTAAAGTCAAAATACTCGCAAAGTTTTTGTGCCCAATGTTGTGATCTCTGAGTTTATTTTTTAGGAGAGCATTTGTTGCCAGCTTTGTTCATCACAAAGCCTTCATTGCAATCACAGGAGACGGCCGTGTCTATGCCGTTCATCTTCATCTTTTGAATTTTTGGGTGTGCATTTTTCACACAGGCATTACATTTATTCTGTTGCCACACCGTATTAGGGCCACAGCAAACATTCCCCTGAGGGTTACTGACATAACCTTCATCGCAATAACAAGCATCCACTCCTGCTGGAGCGGGGTGCGAGTTTTTAATGCACTCCTTTTTTCCGAACACAGATACTGATAGCAGGCATACAAAAAGTAACACTAAATATTTCATGTTTGATTTCCTCCACTAATGCCTATTTTACCCCTCGACTATTTTTGTGCAAGTTTCATAAAGCGTTTCTGTGATGAGGGTCCCTGCGTCTTTGATCCCCAAGCTTATAGGGTTTTGTGCTTATTACGTCGTCACTTACTGTCTGCTAATCTGCACGAACTATAACAGGAGGTGCCAATATGAAAGTTAATTTTACGCCAGAAGGCTATCATTCAATTACACCAAGTTTAGTTGTTAAAAACGGGGTCAAAGCTATCGACTTTTACAAAAGGGCTATGGGAGCAACATCCATGGGTGATCCGTTCATGGACCCAAATGGAAAATTAATGCACGCAGAGCTTACGATAGGTGATTCTAGATTCATGATGTCCGATGAATATCCAGAGATGGGGACACGCAGCCCGGAAAGTTCCAATGGGACTTCGTCGCTGTTGTATGTTTACGTCCAAAATGTGGATAACACAGTTAAACAGGCGGTAGATAATGGTGCCAAGCTATTAATGCCGGTAGCGGACCAGTTCTACGGGGATAGGATGGGCTCAATAAAAGATCCTTTTGGTCATGTGTGGCAGATAGCAACACATATAGAGAACGTCACACCTGAAGAAATGCGTAAACGTGGAATGGAGATGTTTAACAAAAAGAACGTGACCAATAAAAGCTAGAGCTTTGCTATAAAGCTCGAAATAGTTCCCACAGGGCATATCATGCACCAGGCCCTGTGGTGAACAAAAGTTCCCAATATCAGTGCCAACAGTGTGGTTGCCCCCAGTAATATGACCATGACGGTTCCCATCGTGTTTACATTAGGCCAGGCTCTATATATTTGAAGCATCATAAAAGACATTAAGAATACAAGGACTAGTATTTTTAGAAGGCTGCTTTGAAATGGAGCGCTATTAAATCTTTTCAAGCTGAACGGTGCAATGAATTTGTCCAGAAAACTTCCTCTTGGGCATAACCATCCACACCAGAACTTTCCTTTAAAGAAGGCAATGCTGATCCCAAAGAACATGCAAAAAAGGACCATAAACCCCACTATAGGATAGAACCAGCCAACCACTAGCGTAAGAGGCAAGAGGGCCCATGCCGCTGCTTTGAAAGCTTTTCTCTTCGAATGTTTTTTGTTCATGCATACCTTTTTAATGAATATGACTTTTGTATGCAAGGGAAATCGGTGTAAAATGCCGATATGCGAAAGCTACTCATAATTTCACTTTTACTTGTTATCCCATCTTTGTGCCATGCTCTCAGCGTTACAGCAGGGCAGGGCTATGGGACCTTTAGGCTTTCAGGTGCTGGTGATACAACGGCAGCTAGCATTATGACTGTCGGGGTTAAGCTGAACAAATATATTGAACTGAAATATCTAAGTCTTGATACGTCCGTCAGGATGCCGATACTTCCTTTTAGGCTCTGGGATGTAAATTATAATACCCACACAGCAGCTAATGGTAATAAGACCTACATATATTACGATTCTGACGTCTTTGGCCTCTCGCTTTCTCTACCATTCAAGGACCTTTGGGGCATTTCTGCGATGTACGGCTATGGCAGAGTGAGGATCTCTTCTATTACCGCCACTCCAGGGGTGAATAATCCTAGCGCTGTTCTATACTATGGCCCGACCCATGTGTTTAATTCCAATGTTTATTTTAATATTCCGGCCTGGAAAGTTTTATTGTTTACTCCATCTCTGGGGACGATGATGCACTTTCTAGATACTAAAAGTGGTTACTCAAATGCCATGTCGTGGTATTTTACGGTCTCTGTGACCTATCTTTTTAATGGAGAGGATAAAAAAGAATGAGAACAGTATTTAAGATCCTGCTCATATTTGTGGGCATAACATTAATGAGTACTTTGTTGATAAAATACTTTGGTGTGGAGTTCGGGACTATCAATTATTGGGGAGTCCACGGCTTTTGGTTCCTTATATTCATAACCTGCTTTCCACGTCTTACATTGCTCTTTTCAAGTGTACCATTCGGCGGCCTTTTTTGGTGGCTAGGGTTCATCTTTGCTCCAAGATTACTGGTGGCATGCCTTGCTACAGTGGCGTACTGGAACACAAACAAGATATTGGTGATCTTTGCTTGGCTTGTAGCGATAGGTGGAGAGAGTTCAGAAAAATATTATATCCACAGAAGCACTTTCAAACACAAACGACCATCAGTTGGTGGCACGGTGATAGATGCTGAATATTATGAAGTGAATAAGTAGGCTGAACTTACTTGTTCCAGCTATCCACGATCTCTTTTATTAACTGAGAGTCTGCCTTTCCTTTGAGCAGAGGCATAACTGTTTTCATATTAACTTCTTCTGGCTTTACGTTCTGTTTGATGAACTCAACCACTTCTTCTTTTGACATAAGCTTTGGTAAAAATTCTTCTACGACTTTTATCTCTTCCCTTAGCTCCGCTCTCTTTTCCTCAGGGAACATATCAACGGCCTTTAAAAGTTTCTTGTGATATGCAAAACAGACTTCTTCTTCTGTTCTTTTCTTGCCTGTAGATTTTTCCTCTGTCTTAAGCTCCGTCATAAGCATCCTTATCACGGAAAGTCTTTTTGCATCCTTACTTCTCATGGCCGCTATCATCTGTTCATGAAGGATCTCTGCTATTTTCAAGGTATTGCCTCCGTTGGTTTTGGTTATGTAATCAATAATACCACATATTTATTCAAATAAGCATATTATAAATTCAAATAAACGTTTGACAAATTTAGTGTATTGT
>JBAXXF010000183.1:0-3374 GCA_037128035.1 bacterium
CTGGTAAAGAAAGGTTATATCTATCATTAATGTCGTGTATCGAGTCCTCTCCATCAACAACAAAGACGTTGCTTATTATCCCAGTTTCTTCATCTTCCGACGCATCATGTTCGTCTGCTATCTCTCCGACAAGCTCTTCAAGGATATCTTCCATCGTTATTATGCCGCTAAACTGGTCATATTCGTCCTTTACCAAGAACATCTGGCTCTTTTTGGCCTTCATCATTTCCAGTACAGCATCAACTTTCATGAACTCATTGGTCCAGAACACTGGCCTTAGGATAGATAGGATGCTGTTCTCTTCTTCACATTGTTCCATGTTGAGAAGGAAATCCTTTGCGTGAAGCATTCCAATGAAGGTCCCGTTGTCGTTTACGACTGGATATCTTGTGAACATGTCTTTTTTGATAGTATCTGTAAGATCTATTATATTTATATCGGCACTTATAACGGATGCCTTATTCTTTGGTATCATTATGTTCTTAACTTTAAGGTCGCTGAACTCAGACACGGCTTTTAGGTACATGCCTTTCTTTGAGCCTTTTAGCGAACCTTCTTTTTGTGCAAGGGAGATAAAGAAGTCCAGGTCCTTTAAGGTAACAAGAGGGCCTTTCCTTGAGTGATGAAGTGTGGTCGATTTAAATACTTGTTCTGTTACATAGACCAGAAAGAACGTGAAAGGATAAAAAATGTAGTAGAAGAACATCAGCATCGGCATAAAAGCCAGACTTAGCTTTATGGAATTAGCTCTAGCGAATATTTTTGGTACTATCTCGCCAAAGGTCAAGATTATGAAAGTCATGATCCCTATCGTCACTGCTATACCAACACTACTGAAAAGCTTTTTGGCCATAAGTGTTGTTACAGAGGAGGCAACTATATTTACGGTATTGTTACCGATGAGTATCGTTGTTAGGATGCTAGAAGGATCGTGGAACCAATGTCTTAAGTGGCTTGCCCGTCTAGATTCTGAGTCTATAAGCTGAATGGCTTTTGCCGGAGTTATTGATGTTAGAGCCGTCTCTACGGATGAAAAAAAGGCAGAAAGCAGGAGACACGCAAAGACCGTGATTATCTCCCAAGGGCTTATCTTGTCCCAAAAATTAATAGGCATCCTATCCCTCCAGATAATAGCGCTTCAAAGGTTTCAAATTGTCGTCAAGTTCATATACCAGGGGTACTCCGGTAGGTATCTCAAACTCCGGTATCTTTTCATCTGATATCTTGTCCAGGTGCTTTACAAGGGCCCGTAAACTATTACCGTGGGCGGATATCAAGAGCTTTTGCCCCTTCTTTACCGCCGGAGCTATGACTTTGTGCCAGTATGGCAACATTCTTTCTACAGTGTCCTTAAGACTTTCGCAAAGAGGGATCTCTTCTTTTTTTAGATCGGCATATTTAGGGTCATTAAAGGAGGTCCTTTTGTCGTTATTCTCAAGAGCAGGGGGCCTTACCGCGTAACTTCTTCTCCATATCTGGACCTGTTCTGCTCCGTGCTGTTGTGTCATCTCTGCCTTGTTAAGACCCTGTAAACCGCCGTAGTGGCGTTCATTCAGCCTCCAGCTGTTATGGACAGGTATCCACATAAGGTCCATCTGGTCCATGACTAGCCATGTTGTACGGATCGCTCTTTTTAGGACAGAGGTGTAGCAGGCGTCAAAGGAGAAGCCTTTTGCCTTTAGTATTTTGCCCGCGGAGATGGCCTCTGACACACCTTTTTCTGAAAGGTCCACGTCAGTCCAGCCTGTAAATCTGTTCTCTTTGTTCCAAACGCTTTCGCCATGTCTTAAAAGGACCAGCTTATACATTTAAAGTCTCCAGCTTTTTTCTCGCTACACATAAATATCAAAACTCCTTTTTGCCGACTTTGCAATACGTAATTTCTGTGATATTTCTTAGGGTCTGGGGGAAATAAAAATGCCAAAAAAATCAAAAAAAGATGCTACCAAGGCCTTGAAGGATAAATTGTTCATGACCAAGACCTCTGTTTGGGACGGCATAGATACAAAGACAGAAGGCAAAATATTCAGCATGGGAGAGGAATACAAGGAGTTCTTAAATATTTGCAAAACAGAACGAGAGACTGTTACACACCTTGAAAAGTGGTCTACTAAGTTCGGATATAAAAATATAAAGAAGGCCACAAAGAACGATAAAAAACTTTTTATCAATGTTAGAGGTGTTGCGGCAGTAATGGCTAACATCAACAGCATGAACTTTGAAAAAGGTTTCCAGATAATAGCGTCTCATATAGACAGCCCTCAGCTTGATCTAAAATGCAAAACACTTTATGAAGCAGACGATATGGCTTACATGAAGACACACTACTATGGTGGAATAAAAAAATATCATTGGGTAACAGTACCTTTGTCAATGCACGGTGTGATAGTAAAAGAGGATGGCAAGACTGTTAACATCGCAATAGGCGATAGCCCAAACGATCCTGTTTTTACAGTTAACGATCTTCTTATACATCTTGCACAGGACCAGGTCACAAAGCCTGCAAACAAAGTTATAGAGGGTGAACAGCTTAACATTTTGGTTGGTTCCATCCCTTACAAGTTCAAGTCCGGCAGTGAAGCCGTTAAGCTAGGCATCATGGACTATCTTTTTAAAAAGTACGGAGTTAAGGAAGAGGATTTTATAAGCGCAGAACTTCACCTTGTGCCTGCAACAAAGGCAAGGGACATTGGTTTTGATAGAAGCATGATAGGCGCTCACGGCCACGATGATAGAGTTTGTGCATATACAGCCGCAAAGGCTTTCTTTGATCTTGAAAAGACAAACAAGAACGTACTAGCAGTGTTCCTTGATAAGGAAGAGATAAGTTCCGTTAGTGACGCTGGTGGGGATTCTAACCTTATGGTGCGAGTGATAACACAGATCATGGAGCAGTATGGAATAAGCGACCAGAGCATTGTTGTAAAGGCTATGGGAAATTCTAAGGTCATATCTGCCGACGTTACGGCTGGTATAGACCCAGAATGGCATGGCGTTATGGATATGATGAACTCCGCAAGAATGGGTTGTGGCGTTGCCGTTAATAAGTGCGGCGGCTCCCGTGGTAAATATGGCGCAAGTGAAGCACATGCAGAATTTGTACAGGAAATAAGAAGTGCATTTGCAAAAGATAAAGTTAAATGGCAGATAGCAGAGCTTGGAAAAGTCGACATCGGCGGCGGAGGAACAGTTGCAATGTACTTTGCCTTCTATGGTATGGACGTAATAGACTGCGGCCCTGCATTACTCAGCATGCACTCCACCTTTGAGATAGTATCCAAGGCAGACGTGTACAGCACTTATATGGCGTATAAGGCATTCTATAGACATTGTTAGTTCATAAAAAAAGGGGGGCACTATGCGCAAGTTACTGC
>JBAXXF010000184.1:0-3371 GCA_037128035.1 bacterium
TCATAATACTAACGCATACGAACCTTGAGGGCGCAAAGATAAAGGCCGAGAAATTGAGAAAACTTATAGAGGAGACAGAGTTCCCGAACCAGGAGAAGCAACCTAACGGTAACCTTACTGTCAGCGTTGGTGTCTCTGAAATGCCTATGCATGCCGATGATCTTACACATCTTGTTGATGTGGCTGATGAAGCCCTATACAAGGTCAAAGAGTCTGGCAGGAACCGTGTTATAGTTGCTCTGCCTTATGAAGGATATACGCCTTCCTATGTGGCAAAACAGATAAGCACCGGTAGGCAGGATGGAAATTTGCAAGGTCCTGCATAATACATAAAAATATGGAGCAAAAAATGAGAACGGAAACATATATTGAGATAAACCTGCACGCTCTTGAACACAACATAGGGATAATACGCAAGCAGGCCGGGAACAAGACCATACAGGGTGTTGTAAAGGCCAACGCTTACGGACATGGTGATCACGAAATAGCAAAATCACTGGAAAAACTTGGCATAAATAATCTTGGTATAGCAAGGGTCAGTGAAGGTGTTAGACTTAGGGAAAAGTGTGTTTCTAACAGCGACGTTCTAGTCTTGGGCGGTTGTGAAGAGCATGAATTCGAAGCGCTGATAAATAACAATCTAAAACCCGTTATCTACAATGAAAGTATGGCAGAGAAGTTGAACAATTATCTAAAGTTCAGGGATATAAAACATCCTGTTCACATAAAAATAGATACGGGAATGCATAGGCTCGGTATCCCTTTTGAGGAACATACATCATTTTTGAAAAAGCTTAAGAAGCTTGAGTACCTTAATGTTGAAGGCGTGATGTCCCACCTTGTGGCGGCCGGTGCAAAGGATTCTGATTGGAATAAATTGCAGGTGGAAAGGTTCAAACTGGTCATAGAGAATTGGAAAAAAGAATTAGGCAAGTTACCTAAATATGTTCACCTTGAGAACAGTGCAGGGTTCTTTAATTTCAATTTCGATTTTGTTAATACAGCAAGGCTTGGCATCGCTGTTTACGGATACGGGCATGAGGGTTTACTTCCGGTACTAAGGCTTTATTCCGCAATAAAAGATATCAAAAAAGTGAAAAAAGGTGAGACTGTCAGTTATGGCGGTTGGTACAAAGCGGAACGTGATATGAACGTTGCCTTGATCCCAATTGGTTACGGCGACGGTTTTATGCGCTCCAACAGAAAAGGAAGCGTAATGATAAACGGGCGCAGGGTACCGATAGTCAGTATAATTTGCATGGACTACTTTATGGTCGACGTCACTGATCTTGACAAGGTTGAAGTGGGCGATAAGGTAACCATAATAGGTGAGGAAAACACTGCAGGTGACTGGGCAAAGGCTTCTGGCACCATAGTTTATGAGGTACTTACGCTTTTAAATCCAAGAATAAGGAGAATGTACAGCAATGGAAATGGTAAAAGTTAAACGCGCACTGATAAGCGCCACGGACAAGAACCTGATAAAGGATTTTGCGCTTGGTTTGAACAAACTTGGTGTTGAGATATACAGCACAAGAGGTACAGCGTCCTTCTTGAAGGGGCTTGGTGTAGATGCATTCTTGATAGAGAATTATACAGGTTTTCCTGAGATACTGGGTGGCAGAGTAAAGACATTGCACCCAAAGATCTTTGGCGGAATATTGGCAAAACGCGATGTAGCCGAACATGGTCAGCAACTAAGAGAACATGAAATAACCACTTTTGATATGGTCTGCGTTGATCTGTACCCAGTAGTAAAGGTTATCTCAGAGGGCGGCGATATAGAAAATGTCGTTGAGCATATAGATATCGGTGGCATATCGCTGATAAGGGCTTCTGCTAAATCCTTTAAGGATGTTGCAGTGCTTGTTGACCCAAGTGATTTTGCGCCTATCCTTAGTGAAATGAAGAGCACGGGCGGACTAAGTTACGAGACCAGGAAAAAATTGGCAGGTAAGGCTTTTAGGCATAGTTCGGCTTACGATAAAGCTATATGTGAATATCTAACAGGGAGTGTCCAGTCCCTAAGATATGGAGAAAATCCTCATCAGAACGCTAAATATCTTAGCGATGGTTCATATATAAAAGAGGTCGTCAGGGGCGAGGCGTCATATAACAACATTCTTGATCTTGATGGTGCGATAGAACTTTGTTTTGGATTAAAGTCGCTGGGCTATAAATATTCTTCCGTAATAGTAAAGCATGGTAGTCCTTGCGGTGTGGGTGTTTCAACACAGAGCACTACGGATGCTTTCAATAAGGCCTGGGATTGTGACCCGATATCCAGCTACGGCGGTGTACTGGTGTTAAGTGAAGCTCCGGATATGGATATACTAGAAAGCATGAAAGGTAAGTTCGTTGAAGTTATATCAGCCCCATCTTATTCAAAGGAATTTTTGGAGAATTCTGCCAGCAGAAAAAAATTGAAAGTGCTTCTTCTTGATGAGACAAAGATACTTTCTAAGCACAGGGACTTATACCGTTCCGCTTGCGGCGGCGTGCTGACCCAAAACAGGGATACCTGGTGGAATGATTTTAAGGAAGACGGCATCCCAGCGTTCAAGACAGTTTCAAAAAGATCTCCAAGCAAGGATGAATTGGAAGCTATGCGCTTGTCCTGGTCCGTTTGCGCTATAACCAAATCAAACGCTATAATAGTTGCCGAGCCAAATAAGATATTGGGAATAGGCGGCGGTTGTGTAAGCAGGATAGATGCTACCAACATGGCCATAGGAAAGGCGGAGAAGCTTGTAGACAGCAATGCAAAAAAAGCATTGGTACTTGCTTCTGATGGCTTCCTACCATTTGCGGACAGCGTTGCCTCTGCACTAAAACTAGGCGTTACAGCGATAATAGAACCCGGTGGTTCCATAAGGGACGAAGAGGTCATAAATGCATGCAATGAAGCAGGCATAGCACTTGTCTTTACCGGGAAAAGGCACTTCAGACATTAATTAATGCTGAACACTGTTTTATCTGTGAAAGCCTTGCCAGTGTAGCCAGGCGCTGCATTCTTTATAGTGAATGTTGCCGTCTTGTCATTACCGACAATACCCTCAACGTTGAACTTGGAGTAGGTTGAACTGTTCTTTACTTTTCTTTCCCCAACAGCCAGGAAGCTTATTTTTTTTGTCGTCTTGTTATAGCTGATGGCTCCCTCAGCAAAATAGGGAAGGGAGTACATTTTCTTCTCATTTGGGAAGTCCATTAGTATGGTTAAATTTGCAGCAGAGTAGTCCTTTTTTATAGCCAATATAATGTTGAAGAAGCTTACATCCATCTTCACATTTGGAGTTGAACTAAGGTCAATAAGCCCATTAAGATCTATGTTCTGGGAGGCCATATCTTGAAGGATAGGGACATCTTTATTG
>JBAXXF010000185.1:0-3312 GCA_037128035.1 bacterium
ATGTTAATTTTATTTAATATGCTTTTTTTGCTATCAGGCCTCAACGCAGAATGTATAACTCAGGACGGCGTAGAGTTGAGGGCATCCCCAAGTAAGCACGCCGCTGTTACCTGGCAGGTGCGCAAATATTTCCCGGTTAAAAAACTTTCTGAGACCAATTACTGGATGAACGTCATAGATTTTGAAGGGGATAAGCACTGGGTAAATAAGCTCTACATAACAAGTAAATATCATTGCGTTATAGTTGCAACAAGTGAGTGCAGAATAAAAGAGGAGCCAAGTATCAAGGCTCACGATAAATATAAAGAGTCAGCATTGAAATATGAGACCTTTAAGTTCATTAAAGCTAAAAAAGGATGGATACAGGTCAAGGATGTTTACGGCGACGTTGGTTGGGTCCCTTATAAAGACGTCTGGGTGGATTAAATAATGTCTATAGTATGCGTGGCGGGTGCGGGACTGGCAGGGACAGAACTGTCCTATCAGCTAGCCAAGAACAATATCGACGTAGTCTTGTACGAGCCAAGGCTTTTAGGTAATTTCTCTGATGGTGTTCACACTACGGACAAGTTCGCAGAACTGGTCTGTTCCAACTCACTTAGGAGCAATCAGCTTCATAATGCGGCAGGGCTTCTAAAAGAAGAAATGAGGCGATGTGGCTCCATTCTTATAGCAACAGCCGATGAGCATTCCGTACCAGCGGGTTCTTCCCTTGCAGTATCCAGAGACGATTTTGCTGATGCTGTAACAAAAAAGATAAAAGGCACAAAAAGAATAACCATAGTTGATAAAGAAGTTAAAGACCTTAAGAGCATGACGAGGGATTTTGACGCTGTTGTGCTTGCTACTGGCCCTCATACTTCTCAAACCCTATCCGATGAGCTTAGAGCAATAATAGGAGAGGAATACCTGTATTTCTATGATGCTATTGCTCCACTGGTGGAAAAGGACAGCATAGATATGAGCATCTGTTTTAGGGCTTCACGAGGAGAGAATAGTGATGATGGGGATTATATAAACGCGCCATTCACTAAAGAAGAATATTATGAGTTCATAGAAGAACTTAAAAAAGGGCAAAAAGCCCCACTGCATGCAGGCGATGAAGGAGTCTTCTTTAGAGGCTGTATGCCTGTTGAGGTCATGGCGGAAGATTCCCCAGACACTTTGCTGTATGGTCCGATGAGGGGTGATGGTCTGACAGATCCCAGGACGGGGAAAAGGCCTTACGCTGTTATTCAATTTAGGCAAGATAGGGCTGCAGGTGACATCTACAATATGGTCGGTTTTCAGACGAGGCTAATATATCCTGAGCAGGAGAGGGTCTTTAGAAAGATACCGGGCTTGGCTAAAGCTGAGTTCGTTCGTCTTGGCTCTATGCACAGGAACACCTACGTTAACGCTCCAAGGATCTTGAACCCCGACATGAGCCTAAAGAGGGATAATAATATATTCCTGGCTGGTCAGATAAGTGGAGTAGAGGGTTATGTGGAGTCCATAGCTCAGAGCTTTTTTGTCGCAAGGTCTTTGCTGAAAAGATTATCGCCTGATACTGCTGACAGAATATTGCCGGATTTTCCCGTGTTCACGGCCATGGGGGCGCTTAGGAATTATCTTATTAACGCAGAGCCGTCGACATTCCAGCCGATGAAGATCAATTTGGGTTTGCTTCCAGCTCTTTCTTTAGACGACAAAAAGACCTTCATGGTCACAAAAAGTAAGTTTGAGAATAAGCTCGGATTCTCCAGAAGGTCACTCGCCTTTTTTGATGAATATTTTTCTAAAATTAATTGACCCCTAGGAATAAGGGTACTAAATATACCTTCATCTAAACTTGAGAAGGAGATACTAAATTGGTACCAACAAATGTATTTTTAACCAAGGGCGTTGGAAGACACAAAGAAAAACTTACTTCTTTCGAAGAAGCGTTGAGGAATGCGGGCATAGCGCCGTACAACCTTGTTAGGGTTTCCTCCATTTTTCCACCAAAGTGTAAAATAATACCAAGAGAACAAGGTCTCAAAAAACTAAAACACGGACAGATAGTTTTTTGTGTTATCTCCGAGAACTCAACTAATGAAGCTAACAGACTTCTTGCAGCGTCGGTAGGTCTTGCTATACCAGCTGATAAGAACAAATATGGTTATGTAAGTGAACATCATTCTTTTGGTCAGACAGCTAAGATGGCCGGAGATTATGCAGAAGATCTTGCCGCAGATATGCTTGCTACAACGATAGGCATCTCTGTAGATGACAGTCTAAGATACGACGAGAGACGCGAAATATGGAAAATGAACAAAGAGATAGTCAAGACCATGAACATAACACAATCCGCAGAAGGAAAAAATGGTGTATGGACGACAGTAGTTTCAGCTGCCGTTATGGTAGTGGAGTTATAATAGTAAGGTGAGCGAACAATTTAACGACTTCTTGGACTTTAATAGCAGCTACGCTGATTCTCACTACGTGATCATTCCTGTACCAATGGAAATAACAGTAAGTTACGGCAAGGGAACTGCCAAAGGTCCTCAAGCTATAATTGATAGCATCTTCCAACTTGAAGCATATGACATAGAGTTCAAAAGAGAGGCTATAGATGTTCCTGTACATACTATGGAAGCCATTCAAGCTAACGATGCACCAGGCTATATAGAAAGGATAAAGCAGAGTGTCAGCAGATGTGTGAAGGACGGTAAGGTCCCTATCGTATTAGGCGGTGAACACAGTCTAAGCTATGGTGTTTTTCTTGGGATAGCAGAACATAAAAAAGATATATCCATACTTCATTTTGATTCCCACCTTGATCTTAGGGACGAATACGAACATTCAAAATATTCCCATGCCAGCGTCATAAGAAGAATGACAGAGCACAAGGCCTCTATAAAAGAGATAGTGGCAGTTGGTATAAGAAGTGTTTCTTCAGAAGAAATGTCCTATGTAGGAAAATCAGGGCACAAGGTTATCTTTGCCCAGGATATGTACAAGAAAGACGTAACGGCAGACATAAATAAAATGCTGGGTGACAATCTTTATATCACTTTTGATATAGATGCGTTCGATCCTTCCATAATGCCTTCTACCGGGACCCCTGAACCAGGCGGCCTTGAGTGGTATCAGACCCTTGAGATCCTCAGAGGCGTTATAAAGGGTAAGAAAGTCTTAGGTTTTGACATAGTAGAGCTTGCCCCGGATGGCGTTAACCACCACTCTCAGTTCACGGCAGCCAAACTTTTATATAAAATGATGGCATACTCACTGGTTTTTGGAGTAAAATAGTTTAAGAGCTTTTTAAACATATCAGGGAGAGAGCAATGG
>JBAXXF010000186.1:0-3302 GCA_037128035.1 bacterium
ATATAAGGCTGTCTGTTGCCACCTCACTTGATGAGATAAAGGACGGCATGGCCAAGATAGGCCAAGCACTTAGCAAATTGAAATAAGCTATGTCTTTCTGACAATTATATGTCGCAGAGGCCCCTTTTCTATTCCCCTTGCCCCCGGAATGTTGTCTTATTGTTAGTGTACAACTAAAAAGGGGGGCTGAGTATGGTTCACATAGATGATTCACAAGTTGAAGAAATAAAGTACATAATCTCTCAGTCCATGAACGGGCTTCACGTACTCTTTGATAATGAGACTATTAAGAGGTATCTTAATGGCTCTGATAACGACGATGAAGTCTTCAATGAAAACAAGTCCCGTGAGACAGAAAAACTAGTCGAAAGGTTCATGTCCACCCCAACGATCACAGGTAAGAAAATGCTATTCCAGAGCTTAAATGATGAAGAGAAAGCTCTCCTAATAAAGACCTATTTCAGCATAGTCGAGAACAACATCCTCAATTCCAGAAGATTAGTAAACTAAGATAACCCAAACCCCTGAAAGAAAAAGCCCGCTAGGTTGTCCTAGCGGGCTTTTCTGTTACCTTATTCATTCTATTTTAGGGGGGAAACCTTACTCCAGAATGATTTGATAGTATTTAACGCTTATTGATGTTAAGGTCAATCTCTCTTAATGTAAAAGATAATCTTTTTTCTAATCCTTCTAACTTGCTGATATTAATAATTAAATTTTCCAATATAGCCTTGTGACTATTATTGTCACTCTTGCTTTCCTGATAGGAATTTGGCACCAGATTTTCGCTTTTAACTACAGACATTTTCGATTCCCCCACGATTTTTGTTCTTTTTCTTAATTTATAGTTTGCAAGTGATGTGCCACGGGATTTATTTACAAAAAAGGCGCTCACAAAGGGTTTGCGGGCTATGATGCGAGGTGTGGTGGTGACACTAAGCGGATTTTTTGCCAAAAATGGTCACAGTCATTTTTGTTAGACTTGCACAGTCAAATTATTTTGCCCAAATACGTTTGACTTTATTCCGGATCTGCCTCCGCAATTAAGTTGTGACCCCGATTCCTAATCTGTTATATAAGGGTGCTTCGATAATGATCTTTGAAAATTTGGGGGTGAACAGGTTTCGACGTGGGTAGTTGATACTATAGCGGCATGTCGAGGTGCCGGATGGCCTCGTTAAAAATCCGGAAACAATTCAATTGGCGATAATTTCGCTTTAGCTGCTTAATTAATTTTAACAGCCGTCCTGCCTCCGTTTGACCGGGACAGAGAACAGGGCGTAAACAATTCGGTCTTGCTAGCTTAAAGGTTCATGCTCGTACCTTTTGGCGGTGAAAACAAACGAGACGGCTTTGGGTAATCCCACCTGTAGGAGCACTTAAAGCTTAAGCCAAATTGCAGGGTACACATGTAGATGCTGTAGTTGAAGACTTGCGGACCGGGGTTCGATTCCCCGCACCTCCACCAGTTGTGTTTTGTTAGACGGAGTTTCCTGTAAAAGCCTGAATGGTAGCGAGAGTTCAGCGGTTCCAATACCGTTTTTTACGTCGATTGCAAAAGGTCGTGCAAAAACGAGTTTCTGAACAAGCTGCTTTTGCTTTATATCGCCTTTAACCCATAGCTCATAAGGATTTGATACAAACTGCATAACTCTGTTTAAAGCGGTTCCAAAGTCTATATTAGGGCTTTTATATCGTATTATTTCATCTTGAAGCTCTACCTCTCTTTCTTTTAATTTTACGATTTCCTTTTCAAGACTTTTAAAGACAACGTCATTTTCTATCAAAATTAACTTTCTCAACGCATCCTCTACGCTAGCACTTATATTTTTTAGTTCCTTTTCCTTTATGTTTACTAGTGAGCCAAGTTCTTTTAACTTTTGGTTGTAAAGATTAAGGGTTATTGCCTTCGTTAGGTTTATTATTTGTTGGCTAGGGATGGCTTTTGACAAGCTATTTTCAAATATGGTCTCTAACATTTCTTTTTTTACACTTTTTTGATTATTGTTACATTCAGGATTAATACATCTATAGTATGGATATTTATTTTTTCGTCCTCTTGACCAGCTAGCTGTAAATGCTTTTTTGCATTTTGGACATAAAATAAATCCCCTTAACGGAAAATCCTCATTTATGACTTTTTGTTGAGGGTAATTCTTTTTATGGAGTCTCATTTGTATTCTGTTAAAAGTTTCTTCGCTTATTAACGCCTCATGATGTCCCTTTACTTTTTCAATACCCCATTTTGGATAAACTATTATGCCTGCATATAGAGGTCTTGTTAAAAGCCTGTTTACTTGTTCAAGATATACTTTTCCTGTTTTACTTCTATGACGGAAATTATGTTTTTTTAGAAAGTTTAGAACATCTACTTTAGTTTCAAAGCGTTTATTAGCATACCCTTCCATAGCCTCTGTAATAATTGTTGCATTAGGCTCATCCCTGACTAATAACTTGCCGTGAATAGCATCCTTAATATATCTGAATCCAGGAGGGGCATCAAAAGACCAGTAACCAAGCTCTAATCGTGCTTGCATGCGACTAATAACACGTTGTTTGTTATTGTTGCGTTCAAGTTCAGCATTAGCGGACATTATGGTTTCAATAAACTTACCACTAGGGGTATTTTCCAGCTTTGTATTAACACACTCTAACGAACAACCAGCTTTTATTACGGCGTCTTTTAAGGTAAAGTGTAATACTGTATCTCTAGCAAAACGGCTTATGTCATCTATTATTACAACGAAATCACCTTTATGTATGTTTATGTAGGATAGTAATGCGTTAATTGCTGGACGGTCAATAATTCCACCAGAAACGCCTTCATCCCTAAAGACCTTTTTTACTTCGTAATTTTTGTAATTAGCATAATCACAACATTTTTTTTCTTGTCCGTCTAAACCGTGTCCTTCTGTTGCCTGCCTTTCGGAGGAGACCCTGCAATAAATAACACATTTTTGTTTCATTTCTTTCATAAGTTAAAATTTCCAAACAAACCCATTTTATCCTCGTCTTAAATCTCGTAGTTCTCTTATTGCTCTGTAAAGTCTGTTTTCTATTGTGGTTTCATATCTGCTAAAGATAGATAATAATTTCTCAACTCCTACATCATCTAACAGAGGTTTATACCCTTCTTTGACTATAAGAGGGCTTTTAAAATCTACCTCTTTGGTTGGTTCTAATAAACTTCGTATATGTTCTGACTCGGCTTTTGAGATTCTATATAGCTTTAGATAGTGTAAAGCTATTCTTTCTGTCAGAATTTGTTCCAATAGACTTCCAGGTTTTATTTCATTAAAGAG
>JBAXXF010000187.1:0-3296 GCA_037128035.1 bacterium
GTGACGTTAATAAAATAGTTTTTTCTTTCCCAGCAGAGATGAACAGCAGTACCCCAACAGGTAATGTAGTCATAAATATTAGTTCCACAGCGGTAGACGGCACAGCAAGCTTCTCTGGTTACAAAAATTCAATACAGGCGGATTGCAGCTTAACTTTTTCTTTGACCACAAGCGAAGCAGCACAACTGACAAGCCTGCTTGCTGCGATCAAATACTACGTACCAGACCCTATAAGTGGGGCTCCAACAGATGTAGACCGTAGCACTATCACCTTCTCTTCGGCATCTACAGCAGATATCGTAGTACATAATATGCCTTACGCTGATGGTGGCAGCTCTCCTACAACAGCCATTTGTGGGGGAAGTTATGCTTTCCAGTCGCTTGTTAAAAGTAAAATCGAAGCAAATCCTGATATTTCATCCTGCCCTACAGGTTGGGAAACTAGATTTTACTACGCGATACCGATGTGAGCCCGCGCGCGAATCTGTAGCAATATTATTGTCAGTCCTAACTATCTGATTTTAAAAGCTTATTTTTTTTTAAAGTTTTGTCCGATACTGCCGATAAGCAATACCATGATGAAATTGATACAGAGGCTATTTAGGCAGAAAATGATTGACACAACTGTAATCTTTGTATATAATGATATTAATAGCTAATCGTGGTCCGTAGGAGGGCAGCTATGTTCAATAAATCTATTTATCTTTTAAATCTTTTAGTGCTTATGGTCGCATTTTCTGCTTGCGCAGCTCTTTCTCACAAAACATCTGCGAAAATAGAAGATGGCACAACGGGTGCAACACCTGCAAGCCTATACTTCAAAGCGGACCTAACGAGGGCTCCTCTTAACAGTGGTTACGTATACGGGACAGCCGTCGATCTAACTGCAGATAAATTAGCGGCATTCGCTAAGGCTGAGGCGTACAGCAAGGATAGGGATTTCAACCAAGAGACAGACAGCTCATACATGATATTCAACTCAGACTACAGCTCTGCAAAACTTTACATGGAGTTTGCATCAGATGGCGTTATCCAGAAGTTCGGAGATGATGTTCCCGTCGTTAATGGCATAATGCTTATACAAAATATCACCCTCGGTAGACTAAACTTTATAGATGAGAAGACCCTACAGATAACACCAGTTAACTATTTCAAAATTGATGCAGAAAAATCAAACATGAAAACTGCTGAATTCTATATGGACGTCGTAGCAGAACCATCTTTAGACTTCATAAAGGCGGTACAAGAGGGTACAGGAAAGTTTGAAATAGATGCTAATACTGACCTTTTTATGGCTTTTGATCCTTCTTTATCAAAAGGCGAAGCACTTGCGCAGGATCCTAAAACACATGAAATGATGGTTATTGCAAGGTTAGACATTTCAGCAGAGGGGATAGTAACCAGCAAGGACGCTAAAGACCTCCTAGACAAGTTAACAGTGGCCGGTGATTATTCATCCGCTACTATGTTGCCTTATGTTGCACCAGACAGGAGCGGAATATACACAGCACAAGTTTCAGATTCATTCAACTTTACATATAGGGCCCCAACTGACGAAAACTACCAAACAATGGCAGATTTTTTCAAAACACTTCTGTTCTTAGATAAAGAAGGGAAAGGCTCATACTACCTTAATAAGGCTTCGGCGATAGATGCAACAGCAAAGGATTTCAATGCAGACAATTATACCCCTTCAGCCTTAGTAATTTGTGAAAAGACTTGTCTTGTAAATTATCAGGACGGAGGGGACAACAAGGTCGTGATCCTTGTATTCAAAAATAAAAATACTGGGAAATCTAGTTTCATGGCCAGCCCTCTAGATAGTGCATTTGTAGCGTCGGATTATCCAGCGATTGGCTTTCATCAAACTTTCGATATGACTATAAACGCCGCTGCCTCCGCCACTATAGGCTGGACATGGGTGGGAGCTTTGCCAAAATGCTTGCAACCGGTTCTCTCTGGTGGTGGGCATTATGAATTTGGGCAAAATACATCTATTGGTGTGAACACCAACGAAGCCATTGCCGCCAACCCTGCTTGTAATCAGATCGAGTATAAGCTATATGCATCATCTTCTAATCCACAGAATGCACCTACGTATACGCGCTCCGCATCTGACTGGCCACTTATTTCCGGTGGTGCTTACAATGAAACCTATACATTCAGTGCAAGAGTAATAGCCAGTGAACAAAACATATTACCGTCTGATTTCGTAGAAATCACAATCACTTTTGATCCTCCTGCGCCTGTCTATAATAGCATAGGTATTATAGGAACGTTCACTGCTTGGGACTCAGACATAGACATGACCAACACACCAGGTACAGATGATTGGTACCTGCGCATCACTTTACCAGCAGATGGAGACCTAAAGTTTAGAGCTGATGATAAGTGGGAAGCTGTTTGGGGCAACTCAGGCTCTCCAGACTTTCCATCTGGCACGGCAACTTTCCTTGGAGACAATATAGCCGCCAAGGCAGGTGAGTATGATGTATCTTTCAATACAACAACAGGGAATTATAGTTTTGTGCCTGTAGTTGCTTCAGGTAAATAGAGCTTAAGTACTAGAAAATAATTAGCACTCAAAGCCGGGTCTTTAAAAAAGACCCGGCTTTTTATTTCAATTTAAGTATCAAACAGAAGGAGTAATTCACCCTATAGATAATCTCGTCCCACAATGTAATATACCCGCTGAACAGGTTACAAAGCATTGGAAAGGAGGTACTTTATGAACAACAAGACCACTACAGATCCAGTTTGCGGGACGGAATTAGAACCTAAAGAGGCAGAAGCTTCATCAGTCTACAAGGGAACAACTTATTATTTCTGTCAAACAAGTTGCAAAACACAATTCGACAAGAATCCTGAAAGATACATCAACACAACTAGAACGACCAATACGAATACAGGAAAAACAACAAATTCAGTTAAAGACAGAGCCTAACCCTTTGTTTGCCACCGTCTTTATTGCCCACAGCTTTGAACCCGGCCTTTTGGAACATTGATCTGGTGCCGGTCCAGGCAAAGGCTGACGGTATTGTTTTTCCGTAGTTATACGGCTTTACAGGATACCCTTCTGCAATTTTAGCACCGTGCTTTTTGAGTGCCTTAACTGCGTGCTGGAGAAGCGCGGTGCCTATTCCCTGCCCTCTGTACCCTTTATTTATAAAGAAGCAAGGAATGGACCACACATCGTCTGCGTCGTCACATTTAAGGCTGGGTGACCTATCAAGCCTTAAATAATCCTTTCTGCGGTCGAACGAGCACCAACCCACGGCCTCATCGCCGTAATATGC
>JBAXXF010000188.1:0-3281 GCA_037128035.1 bacterium
CTATTACTTCAAGTTCCTTATTCTTGGCTAGATCATATCTGACTACAACAGCTTTATCTCTACCCACGTTAGTAGCGGCGTAAATATTCTTGTTATCAAAAGTGTAGAAGAGAGGAGAAAAGCTTACCTTAAAATCAGTTGTCATTAATTTTTTGAACTTATCGCCTTCAGAATCTCTGTAGAAAGTAGTTGTGTTAACACCATCTGTCGAACTGGCCATCCTGATCTTACCGTCGTGGTCTGTTATCCATTCTGTTATGTTGCCAGGGTTTTCAGCGACTAACTTTAATGTCCCGGTTTTAATATTGAGCCTATAGACATCAAATATCTCTTTTACACGTTTGTTCATCGTTATTAGGACTTCATCATCAGAAATGTCCTCTAGGTCATCAAGTACGCCTGATCTAACTCCTTTGAATGGGGTTAGGGCCTTTGTTTTCTTGGTGTTAACGTTTATAGAGAATATTTGAAAGTTCTCGTCCCCACCAAAGTCCCTGCTATAAAGGATCTCAGAGTCTCCTTTCCAAAAATAGCCCGAGATGTCCCTGTCTGTGACAGACGTGAGCCTTTTTGGCTTGCCCTTCATATCTATGGACCTGACAAAGATGTTCAAACGCTTTTTGTAGGATGCCAAAAAGCTAAGGTGTTTGCCATCTGGAGAGATCTTGTAAGCGGCTACTTCAGGGTTTTTAAAGAAATCTTTAAGCGGTATCTTGGGAACTCCTGCCATTGCTCCTCCCACCATGAAAATGGACATTATTGCAGAAAAAATAAAACGTTTCATTTAGTTACCTCACAGGACGTCATTAATATCACACAGGTGCGGCTTTTGAAATGAAGATATTGACATTATTGCAGGGGGAGAGGATTATTATGCAATAATCTTAAATGTTCAGGAGGATACGTAATGAAGAAATTTTTTGGTTTATTTATCGCTGCATCTTTTATAGCTACAGCGGCACTTGCTCAGACCCCTGCTACTGCTCCTGCAGCAGCTCCAGCAGAAGACACTTGCACAACTCTAAAGACACAGTTACACGAGGCTAAGGCAGCTAAGGACAAGAAGAAAGCTAAAGAGATCAAGAAAGAACTTAAAAAGGCTGGCTGCAAGAAGCACAAAAAACACGGCAAATAGTTTTAATTTGTTATTAACAATAAAAAATAGGGTCCAGCACAAGCTGGGCTCTATTTTTTTACGACGGTCTTGACGTCTTGGATACTCTTAACCACTTCTTTAAATCGTAGATCCTTATCATAATCCAGGTTGTATTTTCCAGGCTGATAGAACCCTATCTGCATTACGCCTTTTAATATCTCAAGGAACCCACTGTCTTCCTGAGAACAGTGCTTTGATAGAAAATCAATAGATCCATCCTGCATAAGCATGCTTAGCGTTTCAGTTGAGAAGCCGCCGATGTTCTTTAATTCATCCATCATCTTGTTAACGGCCAAAGTAGTCAAAGAATTATAGTCAGCTAAATTGGTAACAAGCGAAATAGAAGGACTTATCTCGACATATCTAAGGATCCTATTCTTTGCATCGATGTCGGAGGGGCCAGGGGTCGCATTATTTATTGTGGTGCCAAGTTTTATCAGCACATCCTCTTGTTTAGCGGAGGGGCTCTGCTTTAACAGTTCTCCCACTATATATTCAGCTCTCTGTAATATTTTTGCTCTGATCTCTTTATCTGAATTTACAGCTTTGATTATAAGGTTCTCTATAGCGCCACCTTGGCCAGCCCATTTATCAAATTCCTTGATATCAACTTTGACACCATTAACGCTGTATAGGATCAGCATGTTTTCATGGTAGTTAAGGAACTCATTGGAATATTCCAAGAAGTCCTGGGTCCCTTCTTTCATTGTCCTAACGTCATTTGTTATGCTTACAAAGTCTTTAGAGCCTGTCTCTTGAGCGTTCTCATCAAAGGTGATCATCTTATTTGTATAAGGATGTTTCTCATAAAAATAATATTTTTCTTTAGGCTGGAATTGATCATTAGTGTATTTCCCAACAAGGGTGTAATCAAAGGTCCTCTTACTTTTTAAAGTGCCGTCTTCTCTATATTCCTTGGACTCTTTAGGTATATAGGTGTTCTTCAGGCCTTCATAGTGGCCCAATTCCTTATTCTTTACCCATGTTACGTCATCGGTCTTCTGGAAGACCATCTCTTCCTTTATTTCCCCGTTTGCCCAAAATTGATCCACTGTCATAGTAGTAGGAGATTCTTTCTGAGGCCAATATACGCGATAAGCAAGTTTCTTTGTTCCCTTTATATAGTAATGAATGGTTTTGCTGTCTAGAAAGCTGTCCGCTGCACCATCCATTTTGTCATAGTTTACCTGTTCCGAAACTGCTAGGTCACCATTAAGAAAGAGGTCCTGAACGGTCTTTATGGATTGTGCAAAAATCGGATTGGCCAGTGCAAATAACGCCGCCAAGAGAAAACATTTTTTCATGTAGAAAGGCCCTCGTGTTTATTTTTTAATGACTGCTTTTATTTCTTTTATGCTCTTAACAACTTCTTCAAACTTTGTGTCTTTATAATAATCTAAATTATAAAGTCCCTTTCCAGGCTCTATCTTTAACGCATCTTTAAATACATTTATAAACTCTTTATATTGATCTAGTGAATTGTTGGCTAAAAAGTCTAAAGAGCCATCCTGTACCAGCATGCTGATGGTTTGGTCTGAGAACTTACCCGTCAGATTGATCTCTTCCATTATTTTATTGAAAGCCTGTGTTGATGTCGCTGTTTTATTAGATCTGGCTGCTAGTTCAGCTGAGGTGAACGCATATCTTGCTATTCTATTCTGCACGTCAACATTAGCACCGACCTCCGCCATGTTATCAAATATTAGCTGGGTGGCTACCTTGATCTCCCTAGAAAGATCGTCATTAAGCTCAACTGTTCCTCTATTAGTGTATGCTTTTTCTAGGATGTAATTGGCTCTCTGCAGGATAATATTTTTTGCTTCGTGATTATAAGGATCAAGTGCCTCAGAAACCATGTGTTCTATTACGCCGCCTTGTTCCAAAAGAGGCTTAAGGTCATCAGTACTAACGTCCCCGGTCTTTGCTCTGTCCAGCAACTGCATATACTTGTTGTAGTAAAGAACGTTCTCGCAATATGCTTTATAATCGGCCACCTGCTCATCCCTATTAGCGATAGTATATGATTCATAAACAGGCACTTCTACGTCTTTGTCATCTTTTTGAACGACCTTTTTGCCTTTGTAAATAGTATAGGTAGCATCGTTGTATTGAGGTGCTTCATGCA
>JBAXXF010000189.1:0-3273 GCA_037128035.1 bacterium
AAAACACATTAAACAACTTGCCATTTAGAAACATTTGTCCATTCTTTAGGCAGGGCAGACAGGTACTATAAGTTATTTTTTAAGGATAGTATCCCTAAGGAATGACTCATCTGGATCTGGAAAATTATTAATATAATGCAGACCTCTACTTTCTTTCCTGGACATAGCAGATACAACTATCGTCTCTGCAACAGTTACAATATTCCTGAGCTCTATAAGATCTTTTGTAAGTTCATATCGCCAGTAATATGATTCTGTCTCCGCCTTTATTATTTCTATTCTCTTAAGTGCGTTCCTAAGCCTATCCAAACTCCTAACTATACCGACGTTGTTCCACATGGTCATCCTGAGCTCATCCCAGTTGTTATGTATCAGTATAGTCTCTTCTGGGATCCTCGCCCATGAAGATTCCCATTCCGGTATTTTAATAGCACCTGTAGGTCCTGAAATGTGTTTTTTAATGTTGTGCCCGACCACCTTTGAGAACACCATAGCCTCTAGCAATGAATTTGAAGCCAGCCTGTTTGCGCCATGAAGCCCAGTGCAAGCACATTCTCCCACTGCAAAAAGACCGTCCATCGTAGTCTTACCGTGTATATCGACCTTAACACCACCGCAACAATAGTGAGCCGCTGGCACTACAGGGATCCATTGTGACGTCATATCTACGCCTATCTTCAAACATCGTTCATATATATTAGGGAATCTATTTCTTATAAAATTCTCGTCCAAGTCAGTAACATCTAGATAAACGCAGTCGGCACCGGTACGTTTCATCTCTTTATCTATTGCTCTTGCTACGACATCTCTTGGGGCAAGTTCCATTTTCTTATCATCATACTTGCGCATAAAGCGCTCACCGCTTTTAAGTCTTAGAACGCCACCCTCACCTCTTACCGCCTCGCTGATCAAGAAGTTCTTGGCATCAGGATGATAAAGACATGTTGGATGGAATTGGAAGAACTCCATGTTGGAGATCTCTGCGCCAGCCCTGTAGGCCATTGCAATACCATCGCCAGTCGCCTCATCAGGGTTGCTGGTGTAAAGATAAGCCTTTCCAGCACCGCCGGTAGCAAGCACTAGTGCTCCACCCATAAAAGTCTTTATCTTCTTTTTATTATCGTCCAGAGCATATACACCGCACGCTCTATTAGCATCATCCACAATTAGATTTATCGCGACATGGTCCTCAAATATGGTCACATTCGATCTTTTTCTTACGTCAGCTACCAGACATTGTACCATTGACTCGCCAGTAATATCTCCGCTGTGGTATATCCTTCTGTGGGAATGACCACCTTCCTTTGTAAGATCATAATTATGATTGATCTCCCTTAGGGAAAAATCTACGCCTATTTTTATAAGGTCCTTTATTGCATCAGGTCCATGCTTTACACAAAAATTAACGATGTCCTCATGGCAAAGGCCCGCTCCAACTCTCAATGTGTCCTGTATGTGCGCCGCAAAATCATCATCCTCATTTTTAGACGACACAGCGGCTATCCCCCCTTGCGCAAGGATAGATGAGCCATTGCCTATCTTGGTCTTTGTGATCAAGGCCACTTTTAATTTGGGATCGATATTTCTGGCCGTGTTAAGACCGGCGACACCACTACCTACTATTATTACGTCGTAAAGCATTTATCTTTTATTTTTGCTTCGCCCAGTTGTACATAAGTATCAGGAACAGAACGAATTCAATATATGCTCCAGAGATATTCATTACTTGAGGATAAGAAGCTCTGTCTAAGAGGACGAGCAGGGAGAACAAAGCTGTTACTGCACAGCCTAAGAATACTGCAAGCAGTGCTACTATCCTTAGTGCTGTAGTTCTTGCCTCTATAAGACTGAAGATATAAGAAACAGCGAACGCGGCAAGCACGATTGCGTTGACAAGACCTGCATGATAGCTAGGCCCAGGGAAGCCCAAGTAAGTTTTAGCATAAAAGAAAAAACTCGCTATTATTAGACCAAGAACAGAAACAATATTTGTTAATTTCATCTAGAATATCCTCCTAATTAAGTATTACCACCTACTTACACATCCGTCAAAACCCTTTGATACGGCTTTACATGGCCCGTTAGCGCTTCTATAATCAGTCCTTTATAAGAGGTTAAACTTGTTGTTTAAATGTATCCTAGTGACCTCGTTAATGTTCCCATTCGCTTTTTATTCATCGGACTGCCCGGCCCAATTGTACCCTGTCGACCCTTTGTCTGTACAAGAAGATGTAAGGGACGTAGTGCAAGAGGCTGAGCGGCTTAAGTTGGCCGAATGGGTGGAGATCAGGGATGGCAGGGATCTAACAAAAGTAGTAACAAAATGGATAAAAGAGAACGAAGACGGTGTAAAGGTCTTTATCCTTGTGAGCGGTGGCTTAAAGATCACAACTACCGTTGCCGCCATACTTGAATACGTTGGCGTTTACCAAGATGCTGTTATTTGTGCTACTTTTACTAAGACCGCGATGGCAGCAGCTACCATTGCCACTGCATCTGCTGCGAATGTGATCGGCATAGGTGTAATAACGCTTTTCACAGGCACTTCTTTTTCTTCGACCGAATTTGACAAGATAAAGAACATGCCATGGACCGTTACACAGTATCCACCATCTTATGTACAACAGGTGTTCATTGAGCATCCTGAAGTAGAAAAGTCGGTGAGACAGTTTTTGGGAAAAATGCACGAGGCCATAGACAAGTCTAGCAAATAAGAGCCTATCTCTATTATTAGAACTAAAACGGAGGTTTTATTATGAAAAGTTTTTACAAAATGTTTATTTGTATCATCCCTGCACTATTAGTTTTGTCTTGCGGATCCAGCGGCGGTAGCAACAGTGTAACATCAGATCAGGTCAACGCCATAAGCGCGGCAATGACTGGAGCAATGTCTAAATCTGAAGCTTATACCACATCACTTATCGGTATTAATGGTCTTAACGATGTCACAATTGACAGCACCAAGATCTCTTGCAACAGCTCTGGACTAAGCTGCACAGGGACCATAAATGAGACGTACAATTGCCCAGCTGGCGGACACATAACTACAACAGGGAACATGAGCTTAACCTGCACAAGCACCCAAGTGGTTGGTGGCGTTACAGTATGTGCGAGTGCGGACGCTTATCGTGCATCAATGACCGTTGTCTTCCACGTAAGTGACCCAACCAACAACCTAAACGACTGCAACATAGGGAACAATGTTGTCTTGGACGGGACTGTTAACCTTACTGTCTCAGGGATGATAAATGCACTAACCGCTAACATCAATGG
>JBAXXF010000190.1:0-3270 GCA_037128035.1 bacterium
ACATTACCATACCGAAGACCACTGCATTGATATTTGCCTGCTGTGCATTAAGGGTCATTACATCCAGTAGGAATAAAAGAGTTAAAAGTCTGTGGGAGTATTTTATGCTTATACCGTTATTAACAATTATCTTTTCACACGATATCCAGCCTAGAATGAAGAACAGTGAGTTAATTACACACCAGCAGAGAAGAGATGTCTTATACCCAAGCAATGAGAGAGGCACAAAGAGGACGGAAAATAATGGGCTATACTTGTATGTCAGGATGCCGTCCCTTGGGATGTTGTATAGATCAAGGTCTCCACTGAGTATCCTCTTTCCGGCGAAATAGAAGACCTTGTAATCTGTGCCTACTTTCATGGTCTTGGCTATAGCGGCTATTATTAGGGCTATAAAGAGGATATAAAAAAGGTACTCAAAGACTAGCTCGTAGTTGATCTTTAGGTTCTTTATCTTAAGCATGTTTGATACTTCTATAATTTTTTATCAATAGGTATGAAACCACCACGAATATCAGCAAAGAGATAAACTGTGATGTAGATACGTATGGATAAAAAAGATCTCCTCTGAAATCATCTCTGAATATCTCGACAAAGCTCCTACCGACTGAATATAGAAGTAAATACCAATATGTTAATTCGCCGTTGAATTTTTTGTATTTAAAACGCCAGTTAAGTATCAGGAATATAGTAAGGTTAAGAAGCATTAGATATATCTGCGTTGGATGAAGAGGTATCTCTGATGGTGTCAGACCTCCGTTGGCCCCTTTAGGGAAAGTAATTCCCCACGGTAGTGTAGTAGGGCATCCAAAGCAACAACCCTGAAGTAAACATGCCATCCTGCCCAGCGCAGTCCCTATGGCGGCAGATGGAGCTAGAAGGTCAGTTATAGTAAGAAAACTTAATCCTTTCCTCTTTGCGTAAATATAGACGAATAGTAACGGGAATAGTATCCCTCCGTAAATGACATATCCACCTTTCCAAAAAGAGAAGACATCCTGCGGGTGCTGCAAATAATATTGTGGCATCTCGAATAAGACATGGAATAACCTTGCCCCTATATAACAAGTGGCGACAACTATTATGCTAACGTCCAGCATATAGATGACCGGGAAATTGGATCTTTTAGAGTATTTATAAAAGAAGTAGATCCCTAAAAGTATGCCAAGGGAAATAAGGGTATAATATGACGGGAGTGAGAAAGAGCCAATATTGAACAGTATCGGTCTCATGCTTTCTTTGAAGAACCTTTTTTCTTCTTATCTGATCTTTTTTTTCTTTCTACAGATGTCATTTCAATGAACAGGAGCGTTACTGCAACTGTTATTGAAATATCAGCGACATTGAAAGATGGCCAATAATATGTGTTTGTTATCTTGAATTGAAGGAAATCTATAACGAAGCCATAAGTCAGTCTGTTCAAGAAATTACCCAGAGCCCCACCTATCACAAGAGAAAATGCGAAGACCTGAAGGATGTTCTCTTTGCCAAGACGCATTGCGTTCTTAAGAAGATAGAGTACAAGCACCATGGCCGCTAATGGCACCATGATAAAGAAAGGCTTTCTGAACCATGCTGGAGCATCATTTAAAAAAGAAAAAGCTGAGCCGTAGTTCTTTGCATAAACAATGTTAAAGAAGTTAGAGATAATTGGCTTTACCTCGTAGGGATACATAGAGCTGTAGATCATGTATTTGCTTATTTGGTCCAAGATCACTACCAGCACTACTATTATGGCTGACAAAAGGATCAACTTATTGCGTTTTTGCATCTTTCACAGATCTCCTCATGGTTTTTTATCGTACCAACTTCCTTTTTGTATTGCCAACATCTAGCACATTTGTTGAATGATGACTTTTTAACTCCTATCTTAAGATTACTTCCTCTATTCACCGTTACGTTCGAGACGATGAAGATAGATTCCAGGTTTATGTTTATGTGAGACACTATGTTGTATAAGTCTTCTGTCAGTGTTAGATCAATGTCGGCATCCAAGCTATGTCCTATTATCTTGTCCTTTCTCTTGTCTTCAAGGACCTTGGAGACATCTTCCCTTAACTTAAGTATGTCGTTCCACTTTAAGGCTAAAGCTTCATCTATCTGGTCCCTGTTAGGGCTTGGCATATTGGTAAGATGTATGCTGCCTTCCTTCTTGTATGGCATGCTCTGCCATGCTTCTTCCGTAGTGAATGGAAGTATTGGCGCGAATAATTTTAACATGTGATCAAGAGCCGTGTACATAACGGTCTGTATACAACGTCTTTCGTGTGAATCCTTTTTGCTAACATAAAGGATGTCCTTTGATACATCCAGATAAAAGGAGCTAAGTTCCACAACACAAAAATTATGAACAAGGTGGAAGATCTTATAAAATTCAAAATTATCATATGCATTTCGTATTTCTTTTGTAAGGACGTTGATCTTGTCCATCATCCACTTATCTATCTCACGGAGCTCATCGTACGCCACAACGTTCTTTGAAGGTTCAAAATCGAACATATTGCCTAGTATAAAACGATATGTGTTCCTTATACGTCTATATGCCTCTGTTACTCTTACGTAAGATTCCTCTGAATATGAAATATCCTCTGCAAAATTCTCATAACTTACCCATAATCTCAAAATGTCAGAACCGGTCTTTTTTATAAGGTCCATTGGATCAACTACATTGCCCATGGACTTTGACATCTTGTAACCATTTTTATCTACGATAAAGCCGTGCGTTACGACCTGTTTATAGGGAGCCTTGCCTCTGGTAAGAACTGACTCAAGAAGCGATGTGTGGAACCAACCTCTGTGTTGATCGCTCCCTTCAAGATAGAGGTCTACTGGAAAGCCAAGGTCTTTGTTCTTTTCACAGACCACGGCATAGCTGGCGCCTGAATCGAACCATACATCTAGGATATCTTTTCCTTTCTTAAATGTTTGTGAACCACATTTGCATTTTGTGTCCTTTGGTAGCAATTCAGATATATCTGTTGAATGCCAGATCTCTATTCCATGTACAGCGACCATATCTGCAACCTTATTTATTAGTTTAGGGTCTAAGATAGTCTCTCCACATTCGCTACACTGGAACGCTACGATAGGCACGCCCCATATTCTTTGTCTGGATATACACCAGTCGGGTCTGCCCTCTATCATGCTGTAGATACGCTTCATTCCTTTGTCAGGTGTCCATTTTACTTTTTCTATTTCGCTTAGCGCCTTTATTCTTAGTCCTGTCTTTTCCATAGAGACGAACCACTGTGGCGTTGCTCTGAATATTAT
>JBAXXF010000191.1:0-3265 GCA_037128035.1 bacterium
AATTAATAACTCTTCAACCTCAGTTGTTTGAGATTTAATTGATGTGATTGCCTTTTCAAAAAATTCACCAAAATTTCTTGTTTTAGATGATTTGATAGGTAGTATGATTGATAGCGATAATTTATTATTTCTAATAAAACATGTCCACTAATTGGTCAAAGATCCAAAACTCTTGCACTTTTTATGGGCTGGTGTAATACAACGCCTAGTAATATTATATGGTTATAAGGGCAGGGTCGTGGCTTGATTTTTGCAAAGAAATTCTATAGTTAAAGGAGCTTTAAATGATGTTTGCTGCCTTGATGCTGGGTCTGACGATGTTAACGAACGTAACTTACGCTCAGCAGGCCATTTCAATTAAGTCCCTAAACAATTTTGTTATCACAAAAATAGGTTTTCCCAATATAGAGGTAAATGATTCTCTTCCAAATTTTATCTTGCAGAAAATAAACAAAGAGGACTGGTCTGATGTTAAGTCAAAAATATCCCAACTATCTGAGGATGAAAGGATCAAATTTCGGAAGCTAGATTTCTCCGACCATTATGGTCTAGATATAGATTTCTTTTATTCCTCATACACTACCAATTTTGAGATAAATATTTACGTTAGATCTGATGACGAAGCCAGCAATATGAAAAGTGCTATCAAGAACATAAGCTCATATGCTATTAAATTAATGAAAGACTTATCGTTGCTGAACACGGAGACCACATATGGCGCGTTCATCCTGTTCGATAATATTAATGTAGATGCCCTAGATGCAGTATTAAAAATCGAGGACAATAATTTTCTACTAGCTAAAGTATTACACCAACAGGCCTGTTTTATTGCGTCCGAGTTAGATAAAAGTGAAAGAGCAAAGGCTAAAATAAAAGAAATTGTCCTTGATGATCAGCTTACTGAGCAGGTTCAAATAGAGAAGGTGGTAAAAATACTTAAGAAAAAAGACTTATATAAAGGGGAATTAAAGCTATTCCTCAGCATAGATACAGACCCCGTTGTCGACAGACTCAAAGATATTCTTAGCATGCAGCCAGATGATTGTGTTGAGCCTTTAGAGGAAAATTTTTCTTCTATCATGGAGTATTATCAGCTACTGACACATTTTCATGATTTTGTGTCTAGACTTGATACTGATAGATACAGTTATGTGTTAATGCAAACGCAAGAAAGCGCCCAAGAGTCCTACTACAAAGAAAGCGATTTTACTTTACATCTAAATATAGAAGACCTTTTCTATAAAAAGGCCGACCTACCTAAAAGGTGATCACATTCTGTCTTTTTCAATGCCTTTATACGGATAAATACTGGCATATGTTAGATCCAGGTCGTTGTTAACGTCCTTTGGGTCTTTTTTATCCAAGGCCAGTTCTATCGTCATAAGCTTTTTAACATTGGCGCTCACATAGCTACATGACGTTGGGGTGCATGCGGTCACTCCGCCGACATCAGCGATGCTTTGATCCGTAGGATAAAGGTCTTTCTTGTTCTTTTCAAATGTAACGATGTATTTATCGTCAGGATATTTGTTCAGTACAGCAATATCCGATTCCTGGTTTATTTTCGTTTTGTCAGAGAAGATCCCAAGCAACGTGGCTGCTGCAAACCTTGTTTCTTTGTCTAGGTTCTTTACTTCATTAAGCTCTATCACATACTGACGGTTGCTAGGTTGTGTCGCATATTTTCTGTCCTTTGCTTTTTTGTCAGATTCCACTACTACGACCTTGTTTTTAAAAATTGGAAGGCCATAGGCTATTGCAGTCCCTAGGCTCTCTATAAAATGTGTTCCATCATGAGGTATCTGTATCTTTTTCTCAAAGCCAATAAGGTTTTTCTCGTCAAGGTCCCATTGTGCTGTCAAAGTACCGGTTCTCTGTGCAAAGGCTGTATGGGAAGGTCCCCTTTGATCATTGAATGAATTTCCAAAACTATTATAGAAGTCAGCCATGCATACTCTGTCATAACCAGAAACAGTGGAGTTCATTTTTGCATAACGTTCACCCTGTGCGTCTCCCACGTGGCCTACGTAGTCCATTCCAAGTTCTTTTATGAAAACTTGATATGATGATTTGTTATTTGCATTTGTGTAACTTCCTCTTTTGCAACCACTACCGTCATTTTTACCTTTGTTGTAAAGGTCAGACATTGCCTGTATGATGTTTGGGTTTAAGTTCTCAGTCGCTAGATACCCGATGCTTGCGGGCATCTCCACTGTAGCGCCCTTAGCAGCAGTGGCAACATGTAGGCCGGCAAACTGGCATGTAGCATTAAAAGGGAAGGGATCAACGTAATTATGTTTGGCGTTTTTTTCTGAATCTACACCCCAGGTCATCATTATTTTAATGGCTTCTACCTGAGAGTTGACCGTAGCTGATCTATCACCAGTAAAGCATTTTCTAACTGCTATATAGTGTAAGGGAGTGCAGCCCGCCTGCGTTTTAAGTACAGTAGAAACATACCCTGTTCCAAAAACCTGGCTAAAATATTCGTAAGGGTAATATGGCTTATTGTCTGGATCTGTTAGATTTTTTTCATTGGCCCAATCAGTAGCTATTTTTACTACTTGTTTTGCGTTGCCAAAGTTCAGCATCTCCTTTATTTGATCTAAACTGCATGCTGTTTTGCCGGTGGCTGTGCAGGTCCAAGTAGGTTCTACTTCTGGGCAGACAAAACTTATTCTATCCTGCCTAGCCTTAGCTTGTGGGGTTGTTAGGGATGTTGCATACAAACAGGAACTAAATAAAACAGTTACGATCAAGGTCCTAAAGATTACCTTACTCATAAAGCCCTCCATCTATCTCTTTTGCTGTTGGGGCCATTTTATTAGGTTTTAAGCCTATAGTAAAGGGTTTCCGCCAGCTAATGAAAGGCGCTTTAAGTGCTTGGTTTACCTACATTGCTAAGTGTGGGGATTCTGGTACAATGGCCGGACGATGTTAATGTGTCTTGTAACAGCACTTATGTTGTCTTCCGTCTTTAGCAATAGCTTTGAGGAACAAAGAGCGCTAACTCCATTCTATTCAATAGCCGTAGAGGATATTGACCTTGCGAAGTTAAACATAACTGTTGATGAAAAATTGAAATATCCCAAATTCAAAAAAGAAAGCAAGAACAAGTTCAGTGTGCTGCTAAATAAGGCACATTTTGATTATTACAATAAACTTCCTGACCTAGATAAAAAAGTTTTCATCAAAATTGTCTCGCTAGAACTTTTTAGGGAAATAAGGAACAAGACTTATTTGAGTGAGCAATACACCCTTCTTT
>JBAXXF010000192.1:0-3255 GCA_037128035.1 bacterium
TCTATACTAAGTTGTATAGAGGTGATATCATGAACCGTAGAAAGAGCAGGGATATCGCCTTTCAGCTTGTATACGCAATGGAAATGTCCGGTAACAGTAAAGAAGATGTAATAAAGAAATTCCTTACTAACAATAAAGGTATTGAGTCGAACACATGGGACTTTGCCCTACAGCTTTTTGATTGGACGCTAGATATGACAGCAGACCTTAATGAAAGTCTGAAGACCGTTATAGAACACTGGTCTGTCGAGAGATTGGCTAAGGTAGATAAAACTCTTATATACCTAGGCTGTTCAGAAATAGAGATGAGCGAGACGCCTGCTAGCATCATTATAGATGAAATGATCGAGCTAGCAAAAACCTATGGTGACAAAGACTCACCATCTTTTGTTAATGCAGTTATTGATTCTTGGAGAAAGAAACGGTAGTTCTTTAAAGGAGGATTTGCCGATATGTTGGATGTTAAAAAGAGAGAGATCTTCCTAGTCGATGAATCAATGCAATTCAAGTATGCACTGATACTGGGTAGTGTTGGCCTTTTGGTAAGCATAGTTATAAGCCTGGTTTTCTACAACTATATGATGGCACAGGACAGGGTCTTATTGCTGTCTGGGCTTAATCAGAGCGATGAAGTAATAGCCTTCTTCTCTCAACAACAAAAGTTATTGTTCGTTAAATTAGTCGCTGTAAGTGTTATAATAACACTTTTTATGTTCCTTATCGGACTTATCTTCTCCAACAGATTAGCAGGATCGATATTCTCTATCAGACGTAGTTTGAATGAACTAGCCGCTACAGGTGACCTTGCTATAAGGTTCAAAGTAAGGAAAAATGATGAGCTTCAGGACCTGGTGTACGATCTAAATAGAGTTATGGAGAGGGTTGATTTCGACCATGGCCAAATTTCAAAAGACAAAAAGCGCTAAGATATTAATTGGTATTTTGGTAATTGCTCTTTCTGGACTGATCTTATCAGAGATCTTAAGAGAAAAGCCGCAAACTACTTTGTTATTAGGCAAGCTACCACCTTTGGGTAACATTGAGTTCAATCTAAGACTGTTAACACAATACAACACTCCAACAGGTTCTGTTATTTCTGATTTTAGGAATCTTTTTGCAGGTGAATATTCTGCTCCTGCATTCTCTATAATCAAATATGATCTGACTTCAGCCTTATTCCTAGTATTGCTCCCACTTTTCGCAATGTTGGGCATATTGTTGGCACTGGGGGTCTCTAAAAGGGCGCTTATGATAGTCATGGCCATCTTTGGTGTTTTTACGATCCTACCCCTTATTCTTTTATAATTAATGATCAATAATTACAGCCGGTTATAGGTTGGCTGTTGCTGGCTTAATTTGTAGTGTGTTTTTACCGATAAGGATAAGCATAGGGGGAATAAAAGATGGCCCGTATGCTAGCGTTGCTGATGTTGGTCTCAGTTATTGGATATACTTTCTATTACAATCATACAAATAAGATATCCGCTAATATCTATATAACAAAAGGTACTGTTATGCCTCAAAGAGCCGTTGCTTCAATGGAAAGCTTGTTCTATCATAGTAAGCAATGACAGCTTACACACACGTACCCGTACTAAAAGAAGAGATCCTTAATTACCTGAACATAAAAGATGCTGGTATCTATGTAGATTGCACTGCAGGGAGAGGCGGGCATCTTGAAGGGATCCTGTCTATTGGGGCCAAGAACATTACAGTCCTGGGGATAGATAAAGACCCTGCTAACGTCGAGTTCTTAAAAGATAAATTTTCAGAGAATAAGAACGTTAAGATAATATATTCTGATTACAAATTCCTTACCGATATACTTAAATTCCACAGGATAGACAAGGTCGATGGTATCCTTTTTGACCTTGGTTTCTCAAGTATTCACATAGACGACGCTTCAAGAGGTTTTAGTTTTTCTAAGGATGGACCCTTGGATATGAGGTACGATACACAGCAGAGCCTTAAAGCCGAGGACGTGGTCAACGAATATGACGAACGTGAGCTTGGGCGGATAATTAGGGACTATGGAGAGGACAGGTTCTTTAAAAGTATTTCAAGACAGATCGTTAAGGCTAGAGAGGAAAAAAGGATAACCACCACCTGGGAACTAAGGGAGATAATACACAGGTCCATCCCTGCAAAGTTCAAGGCTGGCAAAAGTATAGACGCTGCAACAAAGACATTCCAAGCGATAAGGATAGAGGTCAATTCGGAGTTCGAGTCTCTTAAAAAAGTATTGCCGGATGCCATTAATGCTTTAAGCCTTGGCGGAAGGCTTTGTGCTATAACCTTCCACAGCATAGAGGATAGGATAGTAAAGCAGGCCATTACCAAAGCCATTAGCCCTTGTACTTGTCCAAGAGGGCTGGTAGAGTGTGTCTGCGGGAATAAACCTGTTTTAAAATGGACGGTCAGATCACCGATAACGGCGTCAAAAGCAGAAGTAAATATTAATCCGCGATCAAGGAGCGCAAAGCTTAGGGTCGCAGAAAAGATATAGGTAAAAGGGATAGAAATGAATTCTGCAAAAAAAGAAAGAGGCCTTTTCTTCTTAATATTTTTTATAGGCGTTATCTCTTTTGTTCTGCTCAGACTTCAAGTAGTTCGTCTTGGTTTTGAACACCAGGAGTATATAAAAAAGAAGAACGAGGCTCTTGAAAAGAATAAGCAATTGGAACTTGAATATGCTAACGTACTATCTCCATCTAAAATAGAACAGTATGCTAGAGAAAACCTAGGATTGGTCGAACAGACCCAAAAACAGACTAGATATATAAAATGAGAAGACTAATCAATGGAAACGAGTAAAAAAAGGATAGTACTGGTATTCATAATACTGACGGGTATCTTCGTTATCCTACTCGGTAGAGCTGTCTTCCTTCAGATATTTCCAGATGAAAGGGTCATTAAAAAGGCTAAAGATCAATATGCAGGAGAGGTCGCTCTTTCTCCAAGAAGGGGTGACATATTTGATAGGAACGGTAATCCTCTAGCTATTAGCATGGACTTTGACTCGTTGTATGTTGACCCTGTCCTTGTCACAGATAAGAAATATGCAGCCGAACTGATAAGCAGAGAACTTGGCCTAGATTACAAAGAGATATTCAATAAGATATCAGTTCCTAACAAAAGGTTCGTTTGGATAAAGCACCTTCTTACACCTCAGGAAGTTAAAAAGATCGAGCCTCTTTTTAAAAAAGAGAGAGGCGTTAGGACGGTAAAGGAACCTAAGAGGGTATATCCAAACAC
>JBAXXF010000193.1:0-3252 GCA_037128035.1 bacterium
CTGCTTACCCCCCAAAAAAGGCCAATAACTACAACTGCTTCTCTTTTTAGACATATTTGGCATTCGAATTGCATTAACAAAAGGGAAAGAGGGGTAATAATCATGGAGAACAAGGTAATCGAATCAACTTTCATCTCAAGAAAGCCTTTGATGCCGGTATTGGAGATAATATCTCCTGAAGCCGGAAAAAAGATCCAGAAAAACATCCTTGCGGATTGCGTTATCGTTGGTAGGTCTGACCAGGCCGATATTTGCGTAGACGATGACAAACTTTCAAGGAATCATTTCATGCTCGTAAAAACTGCGGGTAGATTTGAGATAAAGGATCTTAACAGCTCAAACGGCATAGTTGTGAATGGGAAGCGCGTAAAAAGAGCGATCCTTACCGGTAACGACGTTATAGTCGCCGGAAGCACTATGTTCAATTTTGTGCTTACAAGAAGTGATCTTGAGAAACAGGTTCTTTCCACCCCTTCTATCCTTGAAGCCTCTTTTGAGAAAAAATATACAAAAAGACCAAAAACTTTCACAAGAAAAAATATAATCACAGCAGTAACTGTAAGTCTTGTTGTGTTCGCAGTCACCTGGACGATACTAGGTGGAGAAAAAGAAGCTAAGGTTACTCCTTTGATCAAGAAAGACGCTGCAGAACTTAAGCAACTTGCAAGTATAGACCAGGAATTGGCAAAAGCAAAACTTAGCCAGGAAGACAAAATAAGAGCGCTTAATTATTTCAAACTTGCTGAATATCATTTCAAGTCAAAAAATTATTCTTTGGCAAAGAATTCTATGTTGACCTATTTTACCATGGTGCCCGAATCAACAATAGCTCCAGCATTCATAGCAGCATGTGAAGAAGCACTAGGAAAAGTGGCTGCAGTTGACGACAAAATGGACGAAATACAAAAGGACACAGAAAAGAGAGAACTTATAGCGAAATTGGTAGAGAACGGATACAGAGAACTTAGAGATGCTAATTATAACCAGGCTATAACCGTTTTCATGAAAGTCATAACCCTAGATGAATACAATGATCCTGCATACGAAGGACTTATAGCGGCAGAAAAAGAGATAGAAAAGACCATGACAGCTGTCCCTGAAACGACAACAGTACAGCAGATACCTATGGGTGGCATATTCGCAAAGCAGATGGAAAAAGCGTTCAAGAAAGAAGACTATGCAAAGGCATACGAACTATCACAAAGAATAGTTAAGATGGGTCAGGCACAGGCTGGTAGAGATTCTTTCCTTAAGGCCGTGGCCATGGGCAGTAAAGTAATGGGCATAACTAACCAGATGTTCGCACCTATGATCAAGGAAGCTGGACTTCTTAACAGGTCAGAAGCGGCCGACGAAGCAATGAAAGTCTATAACAGAGTTCTTGCAATATTCCCTTACAACCAGGCAGCAATAGACGGCGTTGCAAAGATAAAGAAAGACAAGCATGCACAGGCAAAGACACTTTATGAAAAAGCTGTAGTCTCTGCCTCTTACCCTGATATCAACGATGCAAAAGCAAAATTGAGAATGATATTCAACCTAGTACCTATGAACGATACGTACTACAACAAAGCAAAGGAGATGTTGAAGAAACTAAGTTAGTTACTCGGGCCACAGAGAATATACAAAGGCGCCGGTCGAAATTATTCCCGGCGCCTTTGGTTTTTCTATTTCGTCTTTTTTAGATCTCGCCAGCTTTTACCTTCTCTCGCCAATGGGTTCTTCTGCAATTTATTAACGGCCTTTTGGTGTGCACCATAGTCCTCTGTAAAAGTGTGTGTCCCGTCGTTCCTGGAAACAAAGAACAGATAATTCGTCTTATCTGGGTATAGCACAGCCATTATGGATTCTTTTCCTGGAGAAGCTATTGGTCCGACAGGAAGACCAAAGATCTTGTATGTGTTGTATGGTGAATATTTTTGAAGGTCGTCCTTGCTAAGATTACCCCTGTACGTATCCCACATCCCGTAGATGGTAGTTGGATCACTCTGCAAGCGCATGCCTTTTTTCATCCTGTTATAGAACACGGAGGCTACTTTTCTCCTCTCATCCGGGGCACCTGTCTCTTTTTCTACTATTGAGGCCATCGTGATAACTTCGTGTTCTGTCAGCCCTAGTTCATGGCCTTTATCCACCATTTGAGGAGTAAATACCTGCTTATACTTTTTGTACATTATCCTAACTAGTGCCTTAACATCTCTTACCTTTTCCGTCGTGTACGTATCAGGGAATAGATATCCCTCAAAACTATCGGCTTTTAATCCTAGTTCTTTTAAAAGCTGTTTATCTTTTGTTGCCGACACAAAATCAGAAGCGTGTTTGATAAGAGCTTTTTCCTCTAACATCTGTGCGATCTGATAGGAATTATATCCTTCAGGTACTGTGAATGTATACGCCACAGGAACGCCATGCAGTAAATTATCCAAAACCTCGAGTGGGTTCATGTTCCTATAAAACTTTAGTTCGCCTGATTTTATTTTGGAACCGGCGTGCCTCAACCTTGCAAGTATCCTGAATTTCTTCTCGCTCTTTAAAAGTTTGGCCTCGTAAAGCATGTGGGTGACAGCCCTAAAGGTGGTGCCGCTAGGTATGTCGATCACCACTTCTTCTTTACTCAAAGAGGCAGGGCCATAAAGAAAAAGCGCAAAAGAGACGGCCGTGTAGCAGGCCCCTAAAAAGCAGAAAAAGACCAGAGCGATTATAATATTCCTGTATCTATATGTGAACATTAGAGCCTCTTTATTTCATTATATGTTGAGATATCGATAGCATTCCTTACAGCGTGTTTTTTATATATTACGATAGGCCTTTTAAGGTACAGCGAAGTATAAAATCCTTCTGGCCTTGCGTTACCAGATTTGCCATAACCAGCAATAGGATACTTAACGGATTCACCAAGAGTTATTGTGTTTATAAAGACCTGCCCTACATCACACCTTCTGACTATCTCACCTATCACGTGCTCGTTCTTAGAGAAGATGCTCAATCCATATCCATATTCGCAAGTATTATGGGATGCTATGACCTCATCCGTGCTCTTAAATCTTTTGATGGAAACGTTTGGACCAAAGATCTCACTCTTGTTGTAAACGCCTTGTTCATTTATATCATCAGTAAGATGTATGGAGGGGGTCACATAATAACCTTTATAGCCGTTGACCTCTATGTCCTTTCCCCTCATCAGGAGTTCAGCCCCTTCTCTTTGCGCTATACCCTGAAGCCTAAGGTAGTTTTGCATAGCAACGTCGGAGA
>JBAXXF010000194.1:0-3233 GCA_037128035.1 bacterium
CTGTTGTCTGCTGTTCCGTTAAATAGATATAGGTCATAATCGGCCCCAGCAGGGACCGCCATTGTAAAATTATATTCATTATCCGAAGACAAGCTAAGCTCACGAGCGAATGACTTTTGATCATACGTCTTAGGACCAAAAACAAATGGGTCGGTTAAAGAGCCTCCATCAAAAGCACTAAGAGCACCTCTAGCGTCTATCCTTCCGTACCCCTCCACTCTATCTTTTAGGCCTCCGGCTCTTTCTGGCGTAGTTGGAGCGCCAAAGAAAACGGAGGAGCTTTCTCTTGATCCTGTCTCAAAGGCGGTCATGCACATCAACATCTTATATTGCAGAGGCAGACTTGCTGAATTGAACGTCCACGTTGTAGTACCTTTACTGGCCATTAGGCCTATAAGGCCTGTAACAAATGGTGCCGCCTGAGATGTACCTATCTTTAACGCATATGGGTCCACCGTTATGGACGCATCACTTGCTCTGTTCCACTTACTATCTATGTAGGTGGTCTTAGCGGAGACAATATAGTTCCTGGTTATAAAACTTCCACCAGGTGCAAGGACATCTGGTTTCAGAGGACTTGAAGCTAAACTCCCGATGGACGAATAAGAAGTAACCTGGTTCTGGTCGTTAACAGCACCTACAGTTATGACCGTAGGCTCGTCACCTGGGCTACTAATATTGAAACCATCTTGTTGCTCATTGCCTGCACTTACAATTACAGCGACTCCTTTGATGACAAGACCTCTTGCCGCAGATTTAAGTACATCAGAGCTAACGCCGTTACCTATACTAAAGCTCAGATTAACAGCGATAATGTTATTGATCTCTGCAATGCTCCCTATATATTCAAGTGATCTGACTATATCATCTATGCCACCTGAGCCGCTCGCATTTAAGCTCTTTACAGCGACTAGTTCTGCTCCGTACGACATACCAGCCATTCTAGGATTAGGTGAATCTCCCCATCCTTGGGCGACGGTATGTACCCTAGCCCAGAATTCCTTACCTATGGCGTTAGTGTCCGTTGTGGAGGGAACAAAAGAGTGAGGCATTAATTGTACGCCGGCCACACCGTCTGAAATAGGCCAAGTACCTGATGACAAAAAAGTACCAGGTGCAACACTTGGACCTGAACTTGTGGCTTGTGAGTATGAAAAAAGAAAGGCATTATTCAGTGCTTCAGCATCTGCTTTGGCTTGAAAACCGATACTACCCGTCGTTGCTATTGAAGAGGTCCACGTCATATCGACTGACAAATTACCGCTTGGTGTTGTCTGAAATTGTGCCGGGAAAAAATATCTTGTGGCTGTTGATACGTCGCTTAGATTTCCGTGCAGTTCTATGTAGGCTGTGTCAGAAGCCTCTACACAAGAAGCGCCACTACCAAGGACTATCCCCGCCACATGTGATCCGTGCCCGTGGTCATCTTTATAGCCTGAATTTTCAATGCATGTTGGGACCTGGTAGCAGTTAACTTTTTTTGCTATCCTTCCTGCAAAGTCCAAATGATTATCATCGATACCTGTATCTATTACACCCAATCTTATTTTGTTAGCAGTCCCAGAAAAGGTCCCGCCATTGATGCCATAATTAGTCCAAACATCTCTCGCGCCTGTTTGTTTTGTCGCATAGAAAAGATTTATTTTTACGTCTGAGTTCTCCTCTATCTTCTCTACCCTTTTGTCATCAGCAAGTCTCAATATGCTTGCTCTATCCAGGTCCACAAAAACCGCATTAACTAGGCTGTTAGCCCTGTATCTGACGTTAGAATCATCTATGACGTCGGATATATCCTCGCCTTCTTTCAATTTTATCGCGACTTTAAAACCATTGGCTGAAGTAATGGCGTTGGAATCAAGCTTCTTAAGAAGATCTGTTGATATTTTTCCCTCTGGCTGAGTTGCTGGAGGTAAAGAGTTCTCTGTCAACTTGGATGAGGATGGGCCCCCACCACAAGATATGATCAAAAATGATATGAATAAAATTAAGGAACGATAAAGCGGACCAGCACCGTTGTTGGATATACGTTTAAAATTGCCGGCCACTATAGCCATCTCTCTTTCTTATTTCTTGTCGGTCAGAGGCAAAAGTTTATAGGTGCCTGGTTTCTGCATTTCTTTCTTTCTTTTTGCACCCATTTTAGCCTTTTTAGCGGCTCTCTTGGTCTTCGTTATCTTTGTTAATGATGCCATATAAATCCTCCCGACTTATATATTTTTTTTGGAGGCGCCGATCGGAGTTGAACCGATGAATAAAGGTTTTGCAGACCTTCGCCTTACCACTTGGCTACGGCGCCACTAGATGCTTGTTTTTATTGATAGACATAGATAAAGTCAAGCAAAACCACTGCCCTATCTAGCACTATTTTGTATGAAACGTGTCAAAAAGTACCTGACCATTTCCTGTGTGTTGATCTTACGGCCCTGGTAGGTCCATATAGCCTCGTTAAAAGGCCCTAGCTGGGCATGGATCACATCCCCTATCTGTTCTGCCGTACCACTTGGTGTTATAGTAGGAGAGGTAAAGAACGCGCCTGTATGTGCATTAAAGCTGATCTGTATCACCCCAGGGCGTTGAGCTGAAAATATAAGTTTGAGTGAATTCCTGAATACCATGAAGTCAGATTCTGTGTTGGATATTCCGTAAACTTTGATCCCAGAACTTGCAAGGCTCTTATGAGAATTAAAAACGCCCGCTAGTTTAGTGGAATAGTTCCTTAGATATTTAAGATATGAGATGGTAGCATCTTTTAATACTTTTTCTGGAGAGCTAGCAGCATCGTAGTTTATCATCCCTGTCTTGTCTATGTCCTCCTCTGCACGAGCAAGGTCCATAAGCCAGGAGACATCTTCAGATGGTTCATCATATGGCAGATAAAGATCGACAGAATTGCTTCCTGATATCTCTTTTTTCTTCACTACGACGTCATTAAGATCTGAGACTTTCCAGTCGTCTTTCATTGATACCCCCTACTTGTCTCCATAAGTGTATTATATTTGCTAGCACAAAGCAAATATTACAACTTAACCGCCAATCCTAGAAAGACCTTTGGGGCATAGTCAAGTTGCGTACCGTACCCATTACTGTAAGTATTTGTTTTTGCATCATAGTTTTGATAATTGGTCTGGTTAATAAAAACGATGTTCGTTGCCAAAACGCTAAGAACTATTTTATTCCTAACTGTATATCTAAAAAGTAGTCCGCCTTCTATCTGGAAGAATTCTTCAACAAGC
>JBAXXF010000195.1:0-3213 GCA_037128035.1 bacterium
GATAGGCAAGGACTTTGCTCTTATCGCCGGACCGTGCACGGTTGAAAGCGAAGAACAGATGCTGGAGACCGCTAAGGCTGTAAAAAAAGCAGGTGCCAATATGCTTCGCGGTGGAGCGTTCAAACCCAGAACATCACCATACGCATTCCAAGGGCTCGGATTAAAGGGCTTAAAGATATTGAAAGATGTAGGAGAAAAAACAGGCCTCCCTGTAGTTAGTGAAGTCCTTGATACTAAAGATGTTTCCTGGGTCTGTGAATATGTTGATGTCTTGCAGATAGGCGCGCGGAACATGCAAAATTTTTCTTTGCTAAAAGAAGTAGGCAAGGTTGGCAAACCAGTACTTTTGAAAAGAGGGATGTTCTCGACCTTTGCGGAATGGTTGAACTGTGCAGAATACATCCTCAACGAGGGTAATCCTAACGTTATATTGTGCGAAAGAGGCATAAGGAGCTTTGAAACTTATACCAGGAACACCTTGGATTTGAGCGCTGTTCCGGTCATGAGAGAACTTACACATCTTCCAATAATCATTGATCCAAGTCATGGGACAGGCAGAGCAAGCCTGATACCTTCAATGTGCTTGGCTGCGGTAGCTGCAGGAGCTGATGGGCTTATGCTAGAGGTACACTATAAGCCAGAAGAGGCTACCTCTGACAAAGACCAGACCCTGGGACCAAAGGAATTTGAGGATCTGGCGATAAAAATGAGAAAGCTAAGGGAATTCATCCAGCATATCTGAACGGTCGGAGGTTCTTGTGCCCGTAACGAGCAAACTATTAATAGCAGAGCCTTTTAAGAGGCTGACTGCTGCGTTGGAAAATAAAAAACATATAGTAGTGATAACCGATTTCAACGTTAATAAATTATACGACGCCTATTTTCCTAGCAAGGACGTTATAGTAATGGGAACTGGTGAGAGCATAAAGACGCTTGATACAGTGTCTAATATCTATGACAGGTTGCTTAACTTTGGTGCAGATCGTTCCACTTTTATTCTTGGGATCGGTGGCGGCATAGTTTGCGATGTCACTGGTTTTGCGGCATCAACTTTCATGAGAGGCCTTGATTTCGCTTTTGTTCCTACTACGCTGTTGGCCCAGGTGGATGCTGCTCTTGGTGGAAAAAATGGTGTTAACTTTAAGGGGTACAAAAATATAGTTGGAGTATTTAAACAGCCAGAGTTCATCTTTTATAATGCCCAATTCCTGAGGACACTGAATAGAAAAGAGTATTCATGTGGGGTTGCTGAGGTAATTAAACATTCCCTCATAGAGGAATCTGACCTTTTTAATTTCATGGAAACTAATACGTCAAAGGTCCTTTCTATGGACGAGCTTGCCGTTAAAAGAATAGTTACTGACTGCATAAAGATCAAATCCAACATAGTTAATATGGACGAATTCGAGAAAGGAGAAAGGTTCAAACTGAATTTTGGTCACACAATAGGTCACGCACTTGAGAAGATCAGTTCGATCTGTCATGGAGAGGCTGTGGCAATAGGTATGATGTTCGCTATAAGATTTTCCTCTGCATTGGGAATGGTCTCTCCTGCTGATAGGGATAGGATACAAAAGGTCATAGGATCTTATGGTCTACCAACTGAAGTTGATACAATAAATGTAAGAAGAAAAGATATTATAGATGCTGTTAAAAAAGATAAAAAGAAGGACATTGATGATATAAACTTTGTATTCCTAAAGAATATAGGTGAATCAGTTGTTGCAAAGATACCGATGTCCAAACTTGAGGAGGCGATCATTGATCTGTGTTAGCATAGGTAATGTAAGCGTAAATGAGTGTATCGGCATCATAAAAGCCAATCAGATGTCTGAAGTAAGGCTTGACCTGATGAAGCTATCTGATGAAGACATAAAAAAGATCTTCTCCGCTGGAGCGAACATAATAGCTACGTGCAGGGCTAACGATAAATTGGATGATGATACAAGGGTTTCTCTAATGGCAAAGGCTATGGACGCAGGTGCTGCATACATTGACGTGGAAGTGGATTCGAGTGATCTTTTTAGGAATAATATGATCATTGCCGCTAAGAACAAAGGCAGAAAGATCATAGTTTCTTACCATAGTTGTGAAAAAACACCTCCCAAAGAGGAACTAGAAAGAATAGTGGAGAGATGCAAGAACCCTCTAGGCAACCCAAGGGTTATGCCTGACGTGATAAAGATAGCGTGTTTAAGTCATTCGCAGAAAGACAACATACGTCTGTTAAGTCTTTTAGAGAACGATATCCCAATGGTCGTTATAGGAATGGGGGAGCAGGGGCGTATAACCAGATTTGTTGCACCTTTGTTGGGCGCTTTTTGCACCTTCGTCGGTATCTCTGAACTAAAGCAGACAGCACTTGGTCAACCTACAAGGGAGGAATTGGAATCATTCCTCAAGGGGTTTAAGATCCCACTATGAAACTTTTTGCAGTAGCAGGGAACCCCATACTTTCCTCATGTAGCCCACTCATATGGAATTACAGTTTTAAAAAGAAAAAAATAGATGCTCACTATTTTAGGATAAGTGCGGACACAGCTTATGACATAATCGAGATGGTCAAAGGCATTGGGTTGAGCGGCTGCAATGTGACCAGCCCCTTCAAGGAAGATATACTTGACCACATAGATAAGGTCGAAGGTGATGCGGCTAAGATAAGAGCAGTGAATTGCATCGCGGCCATAGGGAAAAAACTTATTGGGTACAATACAGATGTTGATGGCTTTTATTCCGCATTGATCCTGAATGGATTTAATCCTCAGGATAAAAAAGTAGTAGTAGTAGGTGCAGGTGGAGCAGCAAAAGCCGTTATATATGCCTTGATGAAAAATGGGGCCTACGATGTCGTAATTGCTAACAGGACCTATGAAAAGGCAAAGGCACTATCAGAGATCTTCAATTGCAGGATATGCAGTATAGACAAAATAGAAAAAGAGACCAAGGACGCCGATCTGCTTGTTTCCTGTGTCTCCACGCTGGATAGGGTAATAAAAAAGGATGCCATATATAAGAAGTTGACCGTAATGGACGCAAAATATAACGGTGTCTCCACTCTACTCAAAGATGCTGAGTTTGCCGGATGCAAGATCATAGACGGCAAAGAGTGGCTTATTTGCCAAGCGGCATTCTTCTTTAAGGATTTTTTTAATGAGCTTCCAGTTGATCAGATGAAGGAAGCATTAAAAAAAGGCCATAGCAAAGACCTAAAGG
>JBAXXF010000196.1:0-3207 GCA_037128035.1 bacterium
TTACAGGATATTCAAAGAAGACCAAAGTAATACTAAGATAGAAATGGAGCTTGGCGCTTGTGCTTATTTATTAGGGCACAGGGAAAAAGCCAGGATGATATTTGATGACGTAAAAGAGACCGATCCTAAAATAAAAAAGCTCAACTACTACCTGGGCGCCCTTGCTTTTGATAAGGGGCATGCTGCCGTGGCCAGGGAATATTTAAAAAAAGAGATAGCTCTGTATGGTGGCGATGCAGTTACGTTATTTATGCTTGGAGTATAACAGCGATGGAAAAAGGATCAGGGATGCAAGCGGAATTGAAGAATCTATTAAGTACTACAAAGAAGCCATCAAGCTAGATCCTGAAGCTGTAAATGCTCTAATGAATCTTTCCATAGACTACAGTCTTAAAAAAGATCAGGACAAGGCAATACAAACAGCGGAGAAGATCCTAAAGATCAAAGGTTCTGACAATGTAAAATACGTCGTTTATTATAATCTTGCCTGTTTTTATTCTCTTAAAAAAGACACCAAGAACGCCATAGATAACCTAAAGAAAGCTATGACTGCTGGCTTTGATGATCTTAAGCATATGAAGGAAGATAAGGACCTTGATAATATAAGGGACACAAAGGAATATAAGGAATTGATACGATCAAATTGAGTTAGTAATGCTGGCTAGGTTCTTTATTTTCTGTTTCAACATGCCTTTCTTAAAATGGGTCTTTACGAGCTCGGACCCTTCTTTTAGGGAGCTGGTCATGCCTGTAAGTCTAAGTCCCAGTGCGACATTCATTATTACCGTGTCAAAGACTATGCCAGGTGTGCAGTTGTCTATCTCGTCGAATGCCTTTATGTTGAGCTCAAGTGTTCCGCCGTGTATTGGCGTTCCCACTTTATAATTACCAGCTAATGCAAAATCATTTGCGGTCAAGGCTAGTTCTCTGTGGTCTTTTCCTTTTTCAACAACGAGCACTCTTGTTATCCCTATTGGAACAACTTCGTCGTATCCAGCCTCGTTCCATATCACATAAGCTTTTTCTATGCCCAGGGTCTCAAGGGTCTTTGCAACAAGCGATGCCTTGAACCTATCAGGCGCTCCTATAATTATTCTTTTTACTCTTGCCGGATGACACAACGGTGGAAGAAGAGAAAGTAGTGAGTGGAAGCCCAACTCTTCCTGAAGGTCCCTTATAGGATTGCACACAGTGCAATAGTCGTTGTAGTCCAGTAATACTATGTTTTCCTGGTCCAGACATTGTTTCTTTTGTTCATAATCTGCGTTCACGTTTATGCCCATTGCTTGCAGAACGTCAGCGCTGGCACAGCCTGAAGACTTAGAGTGTCTAGTCTGTTTGGCTATTTTTATTCCGAGTATGGATAGTATCATGCACGATATTGTCGATATATTAAAAGCACGTTTGTAGTCGCCACCTGTCCCGACTATATCCATTAGGTTGTCATAGGGAGAGTTGAACTTCTTCATCTCATCGGTAAGGGCCTTTGCGCAGCCTATTAGCTCGTCTGGATGTTCACCTTTGAACGTTATTATGGAAAGGATGGACGCCGCCATTTTTGGGTTAAAATTACCGCTGAGAAAGAGTTGCATAAGGGAGTAACTCTCATCAACGCTAAGGGAGTAATGTTCGATAAGTTTATGTAGAAATCTAGCTTCCTGGGTATCCATAAATTCACTTCGAATGATAATAGATAGCAACTTGCTGTCAATACTAATATGGGGTAGTGTATAGCCATGTTTAGGGTAGTTTATGAGGATGAGAACTGCATGGGAGTAGACAAATTGCTGCCAATGCCTTGCATAAGGCAGGGTTCAAGCAGTGGTCTGTCCGATGATATTATCCTGGAATACCCCGACTTGATGAAAATCCCTGACTTTGGTCTTACCCATAGGCTGGATAATGAGACCCTTGGCGTGATACTTGTAGCGAAAAATGCGGATTATTATGAAAAGATCAGAGAGTTATTTACGAATAAAAAAGTAAGCAAGACCTATAATGCTAGAGTAAGGGGAATAGTAAAGGAAGATAGCGGCATAATAGATGATCCTATCGCCCATTCAAAGAAGAGCATAAAAAAAATGATAGTGGTAAAACCTGGGTACAGGATCTACAGGAGTGAACCAAGACCAGCGATAACAGAGTGGACCGTGATCAATAGGAGGTCTGACTCCACAGACCTTGAGCTAAAGACAAGTACTGGTGTTAGGCACCAAATAAGGGTCCATCTTCAGAGCATAGGGCACCCGATCTGCGGAGATGCTTTGTACAGTGATTATTCAGAGGACTATCCTTCTCTCATGTTGATATCAAAGTCCGTCTCTTTTGAATGCCCTATCTCGGGTAAAGAGATCAAACTAGTGAGTACGCTGAACCTTGACAACATGTTTGATTCAATTAGGTAAACGCGTTTGGGAGAATAGAAAGATGAATACAATTGTCGGAGTAAAAAGAATAACGTTCTTGATGCCTGAGAACGGTTCTCTTAAAGACAGAAGGCAAATAATAAGGAAAATGAGGGACACCCTGAGGGTTAAGTTCAACGTGTCCTTTGCAGAGATAGAAACTGACGATAAATGGCAGAGGAGTGTCGTAGCCTTATCGATGGTGGCAAATGAGGAACAGATCCTTAGGGCCGCCTTTCTTCAGATATCGAACCTCATAGAAACAACAACAGGAGTAAGGGTCGTTAGCGATACGAACGACGTCTTTAGGTACGAAGATGAAACAGAACATGCTTGCATGCCTTAATAAATCGATAGAAAAACCTCTCAGGTACATAGGAGGGGAGCTTAACAGCATTATAAAGGAGAACGCTCCTTCTAGGATGCTGCTGGCGTTCCCTGATATCTACGAAATAGGGATGTCACATTTTGGTTCAAGGATACTCTACGAGGTAGTTAACTACAGGTCTGAGTATTCCATGGAACGCGTATATATGCCGTGGAAGGACCTCTACAAAGAGATGAAGAGCAGTGGTACACCACTTGTCTCACTGGAATCTCAGAGGAGCTTTAAGGATTTTGACGCTGTAGGTTTTTCTCTTCAACATGAACTTTGCTTTACGAACGTACTGGCGATGCTAGAGCTTGGTGGCATTGAACTGCGCTCTGTGGATAGGAAAGGTGATTGCCCGATAATAATTGCGGGTGGTGGCTCTGTTTATAACCCAGCCCCTATGGCAAGTTTTATAGACGTGTTTATGAT
>JBAXXF010000197.1:0-3203 GCA_037128035.1 bacterium
GGTGCCGCCATAGTCATACTTCTGTCTGTCTCTATGTGTGGGGATCGGGCGATCCCTATAGTTCGTACTCTCTTGGGAGGTATTCCTTCAGTCGTTAGTGTAAATCCAGAAGATGGAGCAACTAACGTTCCAATTAATCCTACGATCATTGCGACTTTTAGTGATGCAATGGACCCTGCTACGATAACTAATGGTTCGTTCCTGCTCACAGATGGTCAGGTAGATGTGCCAGGCACAGTAACCTATTCTGGCAAAGTAGCTACTTTTATACCAACAAGTAATCTTGATCCCAACGTTTTGTATACCGCTACTATATCAAATAGTGTTCAAAACACACTAGGCGAAGCAATAGCAAATAACTATGTCTGGTCTTTCACGACTGGTGTTAGCACATCATTGGTGGAGGTCTGTGGCAGTGAAACATTTGTTTCAGACATCTTTACTGTAGACACCAGGATCTTGGGACAAAATGGTTGGGGTGCTAATGACATGCCTGTTGCTATAGCGTCAAACTTTAATGAAAAAATAATAAAGGTATTAGCTGCAGATGTATGCAGGGGACCTGGTGTGTGGAAGATATCTAACACTGTTACCAGCGTGGGCTTTGGTAATCAAACATGTTCACCAGCACTTTCTGAAACAGCTGGAGAGTCATTCTTCAGGTCATCCAATGGCGGCGACACAATGGAAGTATCGTTCTTTTTTAGGACTGTAAGTTCATCTGCTGATGGTTCTATAATGGAGACAGATCTTTCCCCTCCTGATTGTAGTGATCGATTCAATTACATGCGTTTTGAAAACAGAATGGATTCCAATGGTGGGCTTACGATATCAGGCATAGACGGTGTCAATCTGGACCAGCAGCACAGCATTAGTAACATTACAAGGGGTGTATGGCACTACGTTAAGATAATAGACAAAAACGTTGACGGTCTAAATCAGGATGGTTCTGCCAACGACATAATAAATGTTTACGTAGATGGTGTTTTGGGTTTTACGTACAGCGATTGGGAAGCATGGCGCGCAACCCTTCCAGCTCCATCTTATGCAGTTTCAAGGGTTATGTTCAGACTTAGAGGAGCTGGGACAGATCTTGATCCGTCGTTTATTTCTCCAGAAGGTTTTTACATAGATGACTTTATTGAAAAGATCTACAACTCTTCTGCTCCGTCGACCGTAATAAGTGAGTATCGTACCGGTTTTGAGTCTCAATGATAACAATTTAAACCTAGGAGGTTTTTATGAACGTAAAAGAAGCACTTAATGTATTGGAAACTGCAGCTGCACATGATGTTGATGGAGTCAAAGAGATATTCTCTTCTGAATACAAACATCTTAGGAAGGCCCTTGTAACGCATGCCCCACATGCATTGTGGGATAAGCTAAAAGAGGCACAGGAATACTCAGTTAATTATACTGTAGATAAAGCAAAGACGGTGGATAGATCTGTCCGTGATAGGCCATGGCACTATATAGGTGGCGCTGCTCTTGTGGCTGCATTGATCGGTTTTATAGCAGGCAGGAACAATAAGTAATGAACGAGTAGTTTTATTCACTAGGAGAAATTTTATGATCAAAAAGTTCAATGTTAAATTCTCAATTCTGGTTGTTATTATAATTGGATCATGTTTTGCTACTGCTCTAAAAGCAGAAGAAGGCAAAAGTGGCAGTAGCTTCTCCCTTGGAGTGTTAGGTGGTCTTGTTTATAACAGCGCAAGAATGTCGACAAGCAGTGACGTTTCAATAGACACAAGCGGTGATGCCGTGTTTGCTGGAGGTCTAACTGCAGAAATTGGTCTACCAGCAAAGCTTGGTCTTGAGCTTGATATGCTCTACATTAAAGAAAACTTTTCTAGGCATGATTTTGCCGGTATTACTTCTACAGCATCTAGTGGCGCACTACAATTCCCTCTTATGTTAAGAGCTCATTTTATCCCATTTTTGAATCCAGGCTTTGGTTTCTATTATGGGCGAACTGTTACAAGTTGGTCAATAGCTGGTAACAATGTTAGTTCTAGCTCTACAAATTACGGTAAAAATGATCTTGGATTTGTTATAGCCCTTGGTACAGCTATCCCAATAGGTAGTACTATAAATGTAGTTGCTGATCTCAGGTACACAAGGAGTCTGAATAATTCCGGAAGTGGTACAGAAAATTCACTTAGATTCTCTCAGATACAGCTTTTTGCAGGACTTAGGTTTGATATATAGCGGTATATGTTAAAACTGTTATTATTGATCCTATCCCTTGTATTAAACGTCAATTTATATTGTCAGCAAGAGGCTGTCGTTCAGGACGCCTCTTGCAACTCTAAATTAGACAAATGTGAAGCAGAAGCTAGTGGCTATAACAATTACAGATTGAGTCGATACAAAGGCCTTTATGTTTTGGCGGGTAGTCCAGATACAAAGATACAGGTAAGTCTTAAATACCAGATTACAAGTTATTTAAATCTTTACATCGGATATGCGCAAACGATGTTTTGGGAAATTGGCAAGGACTCAGCTCCGTTCAAAGATATAAATTTTAATCCGGACCTTTTCTATAGGATAAATTTTATCAAACTTGGAATTATCAAGGCTGTGGACTTTGGATTATATGAGCATAAGTCCAACGGTAAGGATGGCCCTTCTTCTAGGTCATGGAGTGGTAGTTATTTTAGGATCTATACAATGCTTCCATTCTCTAGCTGGTCTTTTAACTTGGATACAAAGTTCTATTGGTTCTATAACTACAGATCTTTTGGTGGGATGGACGATACTAATAAGGACATCAGAGAATATTCTGGTTTTTGGGACGCTAGACTATCCCTTATAAACTATTACGATAAAGATCAATCGGTAGATAGAATATCTCTCTATTTTGATATTTTTCCTGGTGGAAGATATTCACAGCAATGGAACAAAGGTGGGCAGGAATTGGGATTAAAATTCAGGATGGGAGCTGGTACGTATTATCCCTCTCTATTATTTCAATTCTATCACGGGTACAATGAATCATTGTTAGACTATAATATAGAGCACACATCCTACAGGATAGGGCTCGCTTTTTAAACGTTCTTATTGCGTTATATGTAAACTAATACTGGCATAGACGCTAGCTCCAGCGCTATCAGTTACCATTATAACGGGTGCGCTACCTGTCGCCCACAGAGCGTTATACAGGCCAGTTGAACTAATACTACCTCCGCCACTTACTACAC
>JBAXXF010000198.1:0-3188 GCA_037128035.1 bacterium
GGCCGGTATCGTTTACAGACCTGTAAGACAAAGAGAGCCTGAAGAGATCATAAAACAAATAGAAAGTGATATGGAACACACCGGCTATAGGGATGTTGGCTTTTTATCCTTGAATGCGTGCGATTATCCTCCGCTACTGGGATTGGTCGACTGGATCTATAAAAGATTTAAAGGCAAGGGACTCTATCTTTCTCTCCCCTCTTTAAGAGTAGAGAGTATTAGTGATGAATTCCTTAACGTATTCTCAAAATTACCAAAATCAGGTTTTACTATAGCTCCAGAAGCTGGCAGTGAAAAACTGAGAAGGGTCATAAATAAAGATATTACAGAAGAGGAGACGCTTAGCACGGTAGAATTGGTCTCAAAACTTGGTTGGGAGAATATAAAAGCATATTTCATGATAGGCCTTCCGCAGGAAGATGATTCTGATATAGAGGCTATAGCAGAACTTGCAAGAAAGATGCAGTCAAAACTCCACAGCAGCAGAAGTAAATTAACAATAAGCATTTCCAACTTTGTCCCAATGCCACATACTCCTTTTCAATGGGAAGCACAGCTTACAGCGGACGAGTTTGAAAGAAAACTATCCGTTCTCAGTCGTTCTCTGAGAGACCGTAGGCTTTCTCTAAAGTGGTGCGACCCAAAAATGAGCGAGGTAGAAGGCGTCCTTGCAAGAGGAGATGAAAAGATAAGTGAGTTGATATTTGCTGCATATAAAAAAGGCGAGATATTTACTGGATGGGGGAGTGAATTCAATTATAAGACGTGGTTGGATATCATGGAAGAGCTGGGGTTAGACGTAAAGACCTATCTTGGCCCTAGAGATCTGTCTAAGGACCTGCCATGGAGTAATATATCAAGTGGGGTCAGTGTTGAGTGGCTTAAGCAGGAAAGAGAGCTAGCTCTACAGGCAGCAAAAACAGGAAATTGCACCGTAGATGAATGCTCAAAGTGCGGTGTATGTACGGAACTTGGTGCAGGGAATGATATTAAGAAGACTTTTACTCCTAAGGTAGAAGAATCAAATAAAACGAACAAGCTTCCTAACGAAATGACAGGAGAAAAAACTGTATTAAGAGCGCTGTTCAGTAAAAAGGGAAAGTTCAAATGGATAGGCCACTTTGAACTTATGAACGCTGTAGAAAAAGCCGTTTTAAGGGCAAAACTGCCAGTTTCCATGTCACAGGGATTTAAACCAGTGTTGTTGCTTTCCTACTCTCCACCGGTGGGAGCAGGCATAGAGTCTTTGGTGGAATTAGTAGATGTATGCCTTTTTGAGAATATTGATGAAAAAGATTTTATAGACAGGATGAATGAGCATCTACCAGAGGAATTAAGGTTCAAGAGTGCGTGGAAAATATCTTCTGGAACAAAGTCCTTGAGCCAGGATATAAATGGCCTTGAATGGTCGGCGGAGATCGTTTTGGACAGTGAAACAGAAAAGAAAATAAAGAAGATGCCCGTTTCAACAGAGGGCTTAAAGCTGGAAGTAGAAAGGAAGGGGAAGAAGAAGATAATAGATCTGACCGATTATGTAAAAGGGATCAACTTCTCTCTCTCTAAGGATATTGCGGTAATAAACTTTAGCACTTGTTTTATAGAAGGCAGAACGGTAAAACCGATAGAAGTATTAAGGGCGATACTGCCTGAAGTGGAAGAGAGTAAGATTTCCCTAATAAGAAAGGGGGTTAACATAGATGGCTTCAACATTAATTATAAATGATAGGAACTATGAGACCAGGGTCGCTCTTTTAGAGAATGATGATCTTGTCGAAATATATGTTGAAAGAAGTTCTGATAATATTTTTGTGGGCAACATCTACAAGGGTATAGTAATAAAAGTTCTTCCCGGTATGCAATCTGCGTTCATAGACATCGGCATGGAAAAAGCAGCGTTCTTGTATGTAGATGATATACATAGAGTTAGTGATGATGTCGACTTTGATGGCAAGCCTGATATAAATATCTCAAGCCTTCTTAAAGAAGGCCAGCATATCCTTGTTCAGGTCGCTAAAGAGCCTATAGGGACCAAGGGACCAAGGGTAACGACCAACGTAACATTACCGGGGAGATACCTTGTATTGGCTCCAATAACCCCATGCATAGGGATATCTAGGAAAATAGAGGGCCACGAAGAAAGGGATAGATTAAAGAAAATAACGGACGAACTTTCTGCAACTAACGATTACGGGGTGATAGTCCGTACGGCTAGTGAAGGTGTTAATGAAAAACTTCTTAAAAAGGACCATGAATTCCTTGTTAAACTATGGACAGAGATAAAGAAAAAGGAAAAGAAACAATCTGGCAAAGGACTTATACACACAGAGATGGAAGTGAGTCTGAGAGTGGTCAGGGACATCTTGAGTAGCCATATAGACCAAATAATAACCGATAATGACGACACATATAAGAGCCTCACAAAATATCTTAGTCAGTACGACCCAAAGGCCAGAAGATTGTTGTCTGTTTATGAGGAATCGGAGCCGATATTTGAGTATTATGGCATAGAGCATGAGATAGCCAGAGCGCTAGATAAGAGGGTGTGGCTCAAGTCCGGTGGTTATATAATAATAGACCAGGCCGAAGCTTCCGTTATTATAGACGTAAATACGGGCAGATATGTTGGGTCAAGGAACCTTGAAGAGACCATACTGAACACCAACCTGGAAGCGGCAAAAGAGATCGCTTATCAACTCAGATTAAGGAACCTCGGCGGCATAATAATCATGGACTTCATAGACATGGAAAAGGCCGACCATAAGGAAAAAGTACTGTTGGCACTAAAAGATGCTCTAAAAAGGGACAGGGCCAAGACTAACGTTGTTGGGATGTCTGAACTTGGTCTTGTGCAGATGACTAGAAAGAGGACCAGGGACAGCATAACCAAGAATATCTGTTCTCCTTGTCCGTACTGTTCTGGAAAGGGTTATAACAAGTCGTACAAAACAGTGGCCTATGAGGTTTTTAGAGAGCTGGAAAGAGATTCTGTAGATGAGGAAATCAAAAAGATAGTTGTCTATATGCATCCATCCGTGGTTGACCACATATACCAGAACGAGAAAAGCCTTGTAGATTACATGGAGAAAAAATACAAAAAAACTTTTGTTTTTGAAGCCGAAAAAGAGCTTCACCATGAACAATATGAGATATCTCTAGTTACCTACTAAAAATATTGTATAATAATAGCT
>JBAXXF010000199.1:0-3174 GCA_037128035.1 bacterium
ACTACAACAAAGCTATAGAACTAAACCCAAAACTTGCAGCCGCTTACTGTAATCGAGCAGATTTAACTGATACAAAAGGGGCTATTAAGGATTACAGCAAAGCGATAGAGTTAAATCCTAAATATTCAGAGGCTTACTTCTTACGTGCAACTGTTAAACTTATGTTGGAGGATAGAGAAGGGGCACTAGAAGACTTAAGTAAAGCTGGAGAGCTGGGATATTCAGTAGCGTATGAAGTGATAAAAAAAATACAGAACAAAGAACTCTAAAAAGTCTAGTGCCGGGCAGTGTCACCATTAAACCAATTCTGCGGGAATTGCGGGAATGGATGTATTAAATACAATGAAACAGGATTAAATAGGATTAAATACCGAAAGAGTGGACTACTTCGCTAATACCCTGAAATCTTGACTGGCTTTGACTCTTAGTTTTTTACACCTGCAATCCAGTCTCCCCGACCAAAATCACTTCATATTGCACACAGCTCTGCACTCTCAACAAATAGGCAACTCCAAGCAGTGTTATAAAATGGTGCAAAATTAAAGAGGGTGATATAGGATAATAGAATGCTAAGTAAATGTGATGGAAGAGTATTTTGTAACTTTCTAAAAAAGCTTCCCCCCAACTGCTCGGCTATCAACTCATTAAAAAATGGCTCTTTTGTCCCGGAATATCCCTCTGACACCTTTTACAGATTGGGCATTTATATTTCGGAGTCAAACAAAACAACAAATAAATTTATTAATAAAGCATTAGAGAATAAGAGAAAAAGATTTATTAAATATGCGGGACAATTTATAACGTTAATGCGTAATAGCTTTTTCCCGCATCAGTATAGAGTGGATTCATTACATTTAAATCAAGATCTAAAACATACTAATCCTAAAAAATATTCTGATCTTAGCAAGCGATTAGAAAGGATGGGTGAGGTAGTATATAAGGCTTATGATGCTTTTGTTACATTGGCTAGAAAGGAACAGGCAAAGCAACCAGAAAAAAACAGTACAATCGGGTCTGAAAAAATACCGCAGTGTACTACTAAACAAAAAAAACCAATTAAATGGGACAGTGTCAGTATTAAAATTTTAGATTCAGGTACTAACGTAGAGATTAACGTTATTGGACAAGGTACTAAAAATTATAACCTAGAAACATTTGGATTGGCTTACAAAAGGACTGATAAAGAAAAAGTAAAAGCTTCTGTTTTCGATAAAATAGCAGAATGCAAAGGTTTCTTAACCGATAAGAATTCCTTCTCTATAATTGATAATATACAGCAAATAAAGAGGAGCTCGGCTACAAAAAAATCGCAAGTCTACGAACATGAATCTACCGAATGGAGAAGTTTTACTAAACAGGTTCAGACTTTAAATAAGATGATTAAGGATAGGATAGAGGAAGATTTTGATGTGAAATTAGGTGATAACGGAATTGTTTATAGTCAGAAAGAGAAGCAATATAAAACTAGATTTAAGATTGGAAAGGTCGATATTTTAAACCGAAAGTAGCCTCCCAGCGAAAATTCGCCACATAAATAATCAAAAATAATAAAAAATATTTTCTAAGACAGCCTTGGTTTCTTGTCCTTTTGTGCTTTCTTTTCAGCGAAAGATTAGCCTGTGTAGCGAATATTCGCTGAACAGCGTCGTAAAATTATCCTCAAGAACAAAAAAGGAGGATTTTACGATGAAGAAAGTACAGTTTAAAAGCAACTTAGAATGGGCAATGTATTGCGTAGGTAGAGGATGGCAGGTATTCCCTGTCCATTCCGTTTTGGATGGAAGATGCTCGTGTGGCAATGCTGAATGCGGGAACAAGGGTAAACACCCCAGAACCCCAAAGGGTTTCAAGGATGCCACTACAGATGCACAACAGATTGAGTCTTGGTGGAGTAAATGGCCAGAGGCAAACATTGGGGTGTTAACGGGCCTTGAATCAGGGCTTATCGTATTAGACATTGATCCAAGACACGAAGGCTTTACATCCCTTAATGATCTTATTAAAAAGCACGGAGCTCTACCTAAAACGTACAAGGTGGAGACCGGTGGTGGTGGAGAACATTATTACTTTAAGAGTCCTGAAGGCGGACTCAAATGTAGAAGCAGTGTCTTAGACGGTATTGATGTAAAAGCTGATGGTGGATACGTAGTAGGAGCTGGTAGTAGCCATTACACTGGTGGTTCTTACGTCGTAGCAGAAGATGCTGAAATAGTAGAAGCTCCTGAGTGGCTAGTAGAATTAACTAAGACCAAAAAATCAGCTTTTGTTATTCCTACCAATAGTGGGGAACAAGGGAATAAGAATATTCCACTTGGCGAGAGGAATAGTACACTAACAAGTTTGGCAGGTTCTATGCACCACAACGGGATGTCAGAAGAGTCTATTAGAAAAGCTCTTCTTTCTGATAACGAAATCAGATGTCAAGAACCTTTAGATGACGAGGAGGTAAATAGGATAGTCAACAGTGTTATCAAATATGATAATTCAACTGGCCTTAAGCCAATAATCAATACCAGAATTCAGTTAACAAGAATAGGTTCAATGCTTTCAGAACCAGAGAAAGAAATGGAGTATGTTGTAGATGATTTATTACCTTGCAGTGGGCTTTCTCTGTTGTGTGGAAAACCAAAGACAGGAAAAACAACTCTTGTTAGGCAGCTTGCCTTATGTGTAGCACAAGGAACTGATTTTTTAGACCGCTCAGTAAGTAAAGGTGCTGTTTTGTACTTTGCTTTGGAAGAGAAAAGATCAGAAATTACAAAACATTTTAGAGCTATGGGAGTAGTGGGAGACGATGATATTTATATTCACGTTTCAGGAGCTAGGTATGACGCTTTTAAGGAAGTTAAAAAGGTTATAGACGAATATAGGCCTAGTTTAGTCGTTATAGATCCATTGTTTCGTTTTGTTAATGTTAAGGATGGTAACGATTATAATAGTATGACCAAGGCGTTGGATCCACTCATACAATTGGCTAGAGAAACAAATAGCCATATAATTTGTGTTCATCACCAATCCAAAGGCGACAGACAGGGTACGGATGGGATATTGGGGTCTACTGCGATCTTTGGTACAGTTGATACAGCGTTGATGTTAAAAAAAGATAACCATGGTGGTAGAATTATATCCAGTACACAAAGATACGGTAAAGATCTAGAAGAATCTGTATTAACT
>JBAXXF010000200.1:0-3159 GCA_037128035.1 bacterium
GCATTCAAATATGGTTATTCTCCAGATCCTATTACGGTTAAAAAAGATGATATAGTTAGTCTTATGGTTAGCTCCAGGGATGTTAAGCATGGGGTTTATATAAAAGAGTACGGTATAAAGACCGACATAAAGAAAGGACAATATAAAAAAATAGAGTTCATTGCTGACAAAGTTGGTACCTTCGATATCATTTGTTCCGTGTACTGCGGATTTGGCCACTCAAAAATGAGAGGCAAACTAATAGTGGAAGAATAATATGTTCTCAAAATTCTTAAAAGATAAAAAGAACGTCCTGATATCCCTTTTATGCATCCTTGTTGCAATAAGGTTATATTCTGAGCCTGAAAGTTTCTTTTTCTGGGTAATGGAAGGCGTTATACTGTGCTCTGGTTTTGATATCCTTATAAACAAGTTATTCCTTAAGAGAACTATTTTTCCTAAGAGCGCAATTATTACAGGATTCATTCTGTCTGGGATACTGGACAGAGGACAACCTCTTGTTATCCTTGCAGCGCTCTGCCTTGTGGCTGTGGGGTCAAAGTACGTCTTAAGAGTTAAGGGAAAACATATCTTTAATCCAGCCAACATCGGACTTTTTGTTGCGGTCGCCCTTCAGTTGCCGCTTGTGTGGACCATAGAATCTAATATCTACCTCATAATGATAGTTGGGCTGTATCTTGCATATTCTTATAAGAAGATACCTCACATAGTCGGCTTCTTGGTCGTCTTTATTGTGTTCTTTGGTCTATTAGAAAGATCAAATCCATTACAGGTACTAAGCTGGTTCTTCTTATTCGTTATGTTGATAGAACCTAAGACATCTGGCTATGGCCTTTGGAGAGGCTCAGCTTTTGGTGGTATAGCAGGGTTCGTCTCTGTGCTGGCTTTCCACTTTTTACCGAACATGGACCCGTTTGTGTCATCCCTGTTCGTGGCTAATCTGTGTAACCCTGTCTTAGACAGGTTCTTTATCGTAAAGCCTAAAGTGATTCTGTAATATAGCTGAACATCAGCGGTAATACTATTGTAGCATCGCTCTCTATTACATAACTAGGCGATTCAGGGTTCAACTTATCCCATGATATCTTTTCATTAGGACGAGCTCCGGAATATGAGCCATAACTTTCTGTAGAATCACATATCTGGCAGAAATAGCTCCAGTGATGTACGTCGAATTCAAGGTCAGCTCTAAGTAGAGGAACTACACATATTGGGAAATCCCCAGCGATACCACCGCCGATCTGGAAAAATCCTACTTTCGACTTTTTAGTTGTAGCGGTGTACCATCTGATAAGGTCTAGCATAACTTCTATGCCTGATTTTACGACGAAAGACTGTAGTTTATCTTTTCTTGGGTTTACCTCTGTGCAGTAAGAAGCAAAGATATTACCAAGAGTGGAATCTTCCCACCCAGGCACGAAAATAGGGATGTTCTTCTTAAAGCAGGCATATACCCAGCTTTCTTCTAAAGGTCTTTCAATAAGAGGCTGTATCTTTTCTTTTCTGAAAAGGCTATACATGAACTCATATGGGAATTTAGGAGTATTCTCTTTTAGAGCTTCTTGCCATTCAGCAAGGACCAGCTTTTCAAGTTTTCTTATTGCATACTCTTCTGGGATCGCGATGTCCGTAACCCTTGCGTGTGTTTTTCCAAGTTCAAGGTCTTCTTCTGCCCTATGTGTTCTCCATTCAGGTATTATTCTATATTGTGAGTCTGCGATAAGCCTAAAAACGTCCTCTTCAAGGTTTGCTCCAGTACAAGTAATGGAGTGAACAGCTCCCTTATTGATCATGTCAACAAGGCCCATCTTGCCTATAAGAGCTGTACTCATGGCTCCAGCCATGGTTATCATCATCTTATTCCCGCTTTTTATCTGATCTACATAGGCTTGCGATGCCTGCTTTAATGTAAGAGAGTTAAAGTGGTTGTACTTTGAATCAATAAAATTTTTGATCATATGTATCTCCTTGAATCTCTAGCTTTAACTTTAAATTTTACAAATTTCAATTAAATATCGCGTCTATTTTTATGCCTTTTTTATACCCCCAGTTATATAATAGGCGCCAGAGGGGTTCAATATGTCGTCAACTGATATCTTAACTTTAGTAGCTTTTTTTGTAGTCATCATAATAAGTCTTCCTTTGCTTGGTGAGTATATGGCCAAGGTCTTTACAGGTGAAAAGAACATTTTGTCACCTGTGGTCGGAAAAATAGAGTCCGGCTTTTATAGGCTTTCTGGGGTAGATCCAAGTAAGGAAATGCACTACAAAGAGTATCTGTACGCTCTTTTGACCTTTAATTTTTTAGGTGCAGTGCTCCTTTTCTTAATATTGGCTCTGCAAAAATATCTTCCGTTCAATCCTCAGCATTTAAGTGGGGTACCCTTTTGGCTTAATTTTAATACGACGATAAGCTTTGTTACCAATACTAACTGGCAGTCGTATTCAGGTGAGAACACGCTAAGTTATTTTTCTCAGCTTGCTGGCCTTTGTGTGCAGAACTTTTTGAGTGCTGCCACAGGCTTTGCCGTTATAGTAGCTTTTGCAAAAGGTTTGAAAAGAAAACAGACTTCTCAAATAGGGAATTACTGGGTGGATATGACGAGAGCTATTCTTTATGTTCTCTTACCTTGCTCTGTAGTCATGGCAATATTGTTAATGGGGCAGGGTGTTGTTCAGACCTTTAGCAGTTACATTACAGCAACAACTCTTGAGGGTGCAAAACAGTTGATACCTTTAGGGCCAGCGGCATCACAGATCGCAATTAAACAGATCGGTTCTAACGGTGGTGGTTTTTTTGGGGTCAATAGCGCACATCCTTTTGAGAATCCCACAGCGTTCAGTAATTTTATAGAAGTTATAGCAATACTCATATTACCAGCTGCATTAACGTATACGTTCGGTAAATTGGTGGGAGCAAGAAGACAAGGACTGGTCTTACTAGCTGCAATGACAGCAATATTCGTTACAAGTCTAGCGATAAGTCTGTGGGCAGAGCACCAGCTTAATCCTTCGCTTTATGGACTGCCATTCTTAGAGGGTAAAGAGACTCGTTTTGGTATAAGCAACAGCGTGTTGTGGACCGTAGCTACAACTTCTGTATCAAACGGAAGTGTAAACGGAATGATCAGTAGCATGTCCCCTATAATGGGGCTGATG
>JBAXXF010000201.1:0-3159 GCA_037128035.1 bacterium
CCAGCGGTAGTGCAACTATACCTACAGTAGAGCCGGCGAACAGATCCTTTACAACGGACTTAGTATTTAGCCTTTTGTGCTTTATGGCCCTTATAAAAAGTTCCAGCGACTTAGGCATCCAGTCAACTTTGGCAAAGATCTCTTTTAAAGACATTTTGAGTACTCCGATGAATGTGTTTATTTAAAAAAACTAGCCGATCTTATCGTATCTATATTTTAGGACCAAGATAGCAATGCTTAGAGATGCTGTGACTAAGTTAGAAATTATCATTGGCCAACAATTCAGAGCTATCCCGTACGCGAACCAAAAGAGAATACCAAGGGTAAATACATAAAATGTATTCAATGATAAACTTTTTGCAGACTTCTCTTTGTATATCTTTACTACCTGCGGGATGAATGCCGTTGTTGTAAGCACCGCTGCCATGTATCCCAGATAATCGACCATGCTAAGAATTTAACTCTTCATGTGCGTGTCCGTCAAGGGATAGTGGGGGCAATTGATGCGTGTCTTAAAAAATTAAGGGGTCTGTCTTTCGACAGACCCCTTAAACAAAAGATCATAAACTCTTAATATTAAGGTTTACCTTCTTTCTTCTTTTGGACGAGCTTCGTTAACTCTTAGGTTACGACCATCAATGTCATAGCCATCAAGTTTAGAAATAGCTTTCTGAGCGTCTCCGTCATTAGCCATTTCTACAAAACCGAAACCCTTTGAACGGCCGGAGTCGTGGTCTGTAATAACCTTAGCGGATACTACTTCTCCAACTGAAGCAAAAAGGTCGCTCAATTTCTGATCATTTACACTGTAAGGCAGATTGCCTACATACAATTTCTTTCCCATGGTCTCAAAATCCTCCTATAGAACTCACATCGGGCAATGTTGCCTGATTAAACCGTGTTATCACATATAATATATAAACATGTCAAGGGCATTGTTTTAGCTATATAATAGTGGTTTAAAGGGGCTAAGATGAAGTATTTTGAGATAGATTTTCACCATTACCTTGTTGAAGACGCTGTAAGGGTGGCAGAAAGCATAGTGAATTACGCCCGTATTAACGACGAAAGGGTGGAGTGCCGCTTTATAACCGGAAGGGGCCGGATCCAGCAGGAACTTATGGAGCTTTTGGCCCAAACTTATGAGCTTAAACCGGTGGTCCCGATGTCCAATACTGGTGTAGTTCTTGTAGAGGTCTATTAGAAGTAGGTTGCCAGGCCGCCAGATATCCAGTTCTTATTGCCTTTCATCTGTATGCCAAAATCGAATAGAAGTTCAACATTCCTAAGTACCGGAATGGAAGTTCCAAAGAACCAGCTTACTGATAGATATTTGACCCTTGTTACCTGCCACTGCAGGTCAGGCCCTGTTGATAGCGCAAAGTGCTCAAATCTATGTGAGAAGTTTGGGGTAAGGTCCAAAAAAGCAGCCCTCTGATAATGTGGGCCGAAAGAAAGTGAGAAATCTATAGGGTCTGATTTTATGAATTGATATTCTAACTGCCCACCAGCATAGTTGGGTGCAGTTCCAGCTCCGACCACAAAGTTAACGTCCATTCTTTTTAGCAACCCTATACCAAAATGGAAAAAGCCTGTTAGATCACCTGGGGCTATGTCGACTTGAGGCTCTACGCCGAACATCATAACACCTGGTTTAAGTGTACCAGCGGTTCCAAATATCTCAGCCTTAAGACTGGATGAGCTTATTAAGACAGCAACTATAAGAATTATCTTTTTCAAAGTATTTCCCTTTTAAGTTAATCGGTGTATTTTGTCAATTATGAAGAAGGTAATAATCATAGGGGCATCTTCCGGGATCGGTAAGGCACTGGCAGAGATCTTCTCAAAAAATGGCTATGAAGTAGGACTTACAGCGAGAAGAGTTGAGCTACTAAAAGAGATACAGTCAAAACTTAGTGTTAAGTCATATGTAAAATATATGGACCTGTTGAAACCCGAGGATTCCATAAAAGGGCTTGAAGAGCTTATAAAAGGAATGGGCGGCGTTGACATTATCGTCATCAATTCTGGTGTCGGCTACGAGGCTAAAAAACTTGAATTCGTAAAAGAAAGAGCTGCCATAGATGTTAACGTCCTTGGCTTTACAGCGATGGCTGTTGCGGCTACGAATTATTTTGAGGATAAAGGGACTGGACACATAGTAGGGATATCTTCAATAGCGGCAATAAGACCGTTCAGGCAGGCGCCTGCATATGGCGCATCAAAAGCCTTCATCAGTTTTTATCTTAAAGGTCTTAGACACAAGTTCATTAACCAAGGTAAGGATATCTTTGTAACGGATATATTGCCGGGCTTTGTCTGTACGGACCTTACAAAAGGTAATGAGCATATGTTCTGGATATCCACAGCAGAAAAGTCTGCATCACAGATCTACCAAGCAATAGTCAAAAGGAAAAGGACCGCATATATTACAAAAAGATGGCATCTGATCGCATTGTTCTTGAAGATCATCCCAGATTTTATTTATAATAGGATCTAAATGAGAAAGACTTTTTTGATCTTTATTTTTATGATGCTGATACCTCTTGAGGCTTTTGCTTTTAGGGCCGTAGGATTGGGCTTTGGTCCAAACATTGGCCTTAGGGGAGTAATTGATAACAGCTACATAATAGAAGGTAACTGGAACCCTCACAAGAACGTAGGAGCGCGGCTCTTTGTTGGAGCTATTCACGGACTCTGGGTAGGTACGGCGCTGAATACATTATTCTCTGTGTATGAAAGCCCGAGCAGTTCTTTTGATTACTCTTTGAACTTTTCTGTGCCGTTCATAATAAATATTAACAACGGGGTGAAAACAGCCTTCATAGGTATTACGGCAGGTAACACCCTGTCTTTTGCAGTAGATAAAACACACAAATATTATTTTTGTATAACACCGTTCGAATTCGTCTTTATCCCACTAACATGGGCTCTGTCACCTAGCGGTGGATTTAGCAATAGGCTTCAGATCTCCATATTGACCCAAATGGGGTTTAAGGTGAGATTATGAAGGATAGGAATTGGCATGAGTTTACCGTCGATAAAAAACATGTGGAACGTGAAAAGGTAAAAGCCCGTGAACTAAAAAAAAGCACCTGGTGGAAGAATAAGTTAGCAGAGGGTGTCTGTCACTATTGTGGATGCAAATTCCCTCCAGAA
>JBAXXF010000202.1:0-3156 GCA_037128035.1 bacterium
CGATTATATAGATGTAATGTATGTGTCGATGACAAAAAAGATAATGGACATAGCCGTAGAGATAGCTATGGCCTACGATAAAGGAACTGTTGATCAGGATGTAATGGATGATCTCCTTGAGATGATCTCTGAACTTCCTGAGAGACTAAAAAAGATCTATTGGGATGCATACAGCTTGTTCCCAAGACCATATGGCCCTGGCTCATTCTTTGCTAATGCAAAACAGGATACGATAAGGCTCTTGTTCGGTGGTTAAGGGCGAGAGCGACTAGTAATCGAACTTGGCTGTTAACCAATATGATCTTCCTGGCTGAGGGAATCCATTAAAATCCTGATAATGATCATCACCAATATTCTTTATCTCACCTGTTATAGTGAATTTACCTGGTACCAAGGTCAGTCCAACATTATGTTCTCTTTTTATGGGTGCAGCTAGAAGGTTAGCACTGTCGTAGAACAGACCACTTGCATAAAGGAGCTCATAATATATTTTAAAGATATTATATCTACCCTCTAACTTTGCAGAGGCAGAGTTCTCAAACCTTCCTGGCAATTTCTTATTGTTGTAAAGTGGGATACCACTTTTGTTTATTGGGTTCTGCCACGTATAGTTAGAGCTGATGGAGAGATATTTTAAAAGATCCATTGTAAAAGTGGTTTCTACACCGCTAATGATCGAATCTGAGATATTGACAGCATGCCCTATCCCTGAAGAATCATAGACGTAAGAGATAACGTCCGTCACCTTATCCCTGAAATATGCTACTTCAAGTTTTATCTTTTGAACGGCCGTGCTTGTATCATCATATATCTTGAACTCTCCACCTATATCAAAATTAGTTCCTCTTTCAGCCTTCAAGGCGTCGTTGCCTATAAAATAGCCGCGGTTCCCTATCAATTCAAAGAACGAGGGCTCCCTAGTATACCTGGCTATATTACTTTTAAGCTCCAACATGTTATTTATGATCTGATATTTTAGGCCGATCTTTGGATTTAAATACCCATTATAGTAATTTTTGGTAGTAGTTCCCACGTAAGTTCCATAATACTCGTACGTAAGGGCCGGGATTATCATCAGCGCTTCATCGAACAAAATGACCTTATCCTCTGCAGATGTTGTGTAGTTGTTCCTTGAACTGTCTGATGATGATTTAGCCAACAGTAAGTCTCTTACAGCGTATTGCTCTCTGTGGAAGTCGAACACGAAGTCAAAGATGTTATATTTGTTAACAGATTCAAGTACCTGGTTATAACCATAATTATTGGTAATGTACCTGTTGTATTGTTTGAGCAAACTTAATGTCCCTGTCTTATCGTCGTAATATTCACTCTTATATGTGTAGTCTAGTCTTGAAGATGAATTGAAATAATTTAATTTTAGGCTTGCGATGTTCCTTTGAGTAGAAAGTGTCGCTTTTGTAAGGGGGTTGTTGTTCTGGTTTGGTAGATGCTGGTCCTTATCAAAATATTGTTCGGTAAACTCTAGTCTGCTGTTCTTTGATATGTCATATCCTGTGTCTGCCAATAAGTTTGCATGCCAGAATTGACTGTTATTCCTTTGTTCGACCCTGTCGTCGTTAGGGTTGAAACTTGTCCCGTTGTTATTTGTAAATGTAAAGTTGTTCTTACTGCTGAGGTATTCCATATTTATAAGATAATCGAACCTGTCTACCTTTTGACTCAACGTTGGAGCAAATTTAAATGTATTAAAAGAAGAGTAGGCTGTTGTTAGAGCGGCATCAAATTTTTTATCGGCTTTCAATGTCTTTATGTTTATAGCACCGCCCATGCCTGTTTTGCCGAACACAGCTGGGGTCGTCCCTCTGTATATCTCAACTGAACTTATCTCGGAGTAGGGTATTGAACTTAAGTCGACACTTGAGCCTGCAGAATCATTTAAGGGGACCCCGTTCAAGAAGACCATGACCTGGTTACTTGAAGCGCCCCTTAATGAAGCGCTGGAAAAACTTCCCAGCCCACCAGATTGTCTAACCTGAACGCTAGTTTCTTTTTCTATTAACGCCGGAAGGTCCCGATATGAAGAGATGGACTCCTTTTTTATGACAGTAGAAAATGATGCACCGGCCTCTGTACTGTTATCCTGAACATCAGAATTAACGGTCACAGTACCTAAAGAGACCTCTCCCGCCTTAGCAGCAGGAGAGGATAAAAGTATTAGGCAAAGTAGTAAGAACAAAGTGATCCCTATCTTTCGCAAAAGGATATGGCTACGGGATTAAGTCCGGTCGAAATAGGTCCATCCTCAATAGTGTCGTCCGCTGTGTTAAGGACATACATACCCATGTTAGCTATGGAAAAGTCAGCTATCCAAAGTTTATTCTCGCTGTCTAAAGCAATATCAGAGATGTCACGATCGCCGCTATCACCTATGCCGGCTATGACCGATGCTGAGACAACGCCTGTTGTTGGGTTGAATGATCGCAGTCTTGTGTTGCCTGCGCCTATATACTCAACAAAGTAGCCTTTGTCAGGGCTTGCTACTGATAGATATGTTATTGTGCTCACTGCCTTGTGTATTATGTTATGGTCTGGTTCAAGGGTGGCAGCATTTATCCTTTGTATCCCGCTGTAATTTTTGTAGTCTGTCCATGTTGTAGAGAACCAGGCAGGGTTGTCAGGGAATATTGTACCAGCAACGTAAATTGTCCCATTATTATAGATAAGTCTTCCATAAGGGTTCCTTATGTCTAACTTAACACCTTTTAATCCAGCCTCTCCGTAGCCTGTATCTATTTCCTGGTCAGTATCAGTGTTAAAGACCGCTATGTATGAAGCCACTGAGGGTGAATAGAAAGCATCTAGCCTTTGCAATAGTATAAAAAGCCTGTTCCCAATTATTAATCCTTTACTCATTGCAGGTGGTGTTACGCCGTGATCAGGGGAATAAGCAGAAAGATCTATCTCACCTATCTTGAACTCAGCTTCGTTCTGTGCAGAAGGATTAATTATCCAGATCTTGTTGTTCATATTCCTGAGCAGATAAGCCTTATTTTGATTTACAAAGGCAATATCAATAGGGTTTGAGCTAGAACTTGGATCTGCGTCGTCTGCAGAATAGTCATAAATTACTTGTTTTGGATCATCTAGGCTGAATTTTACTACGCTCCCGTTAGCTCCAAAGTTACGTCTCTCTAT
>JBAXXF010000203.1:0-3135 GCA_037128035.1 bacterium
TCTTTGTGCCTATGCTCATCTCATCAAAGTTCATATCCGTTGCGTACACCGTGCCAAGTCCGCTCAAAAGACGCTTGAACTCGTTCATAACGGCGGAGACCTGGAAACCATTGTCATAGGCCAGCAATTTTACAAAGTCCTCTAGCGAATCCATTCTTGGGTTCCACATGCTAAGATCAATATATGAGATGGTTTTGCGAGTGCTCTCTTTTATAGACGCTCCGCCAATAAACGCTTTCCCTTTTTTAACGTCCAAAAGCCCAAGCATAAAACTGATGAACACATCTGCCTGTAGCTCATTTTCTGTCTCAAGCCACAGCACTTCGCCTGATGACAGGGATATGTCGGGCAAGCCAAAATCCTTTCGGATCAATACTCCATCTGTAATTAAAAGTTTATCTCGTCTCATTCTTTGTCATCTCACTAGTACTTCTTATTTGCCCCTGCTTACTTATAAAATATTGTCCGCCGTATGGGTCTTCTGGTATCTTTTCTATTATGTTATCGCTGACAAGCACAAGTATGTCCCCAGGATATGTCTTTGTTTTTTGATAATAGGTCTCCACGGCCTTTGTGAGGTCCAGAACGTTCTTCTCATGCTGTAATTTTTTTATCTTATCAGCGTAGAAAGCTTGTCTTGGCGTGCTTTGATATTGGATATATTGCTGGGTCAAAAAGCTAAGGGCCTCTGCATATCTTTGTAGCCCGGTCATTACATTAAGATAGCAATCTATCAATTTATCGTCGTCAAATAATTCTGCGCCCTGTCTTACTACCTTTATAAAATCCTTTATCTCAATGTTAGATGCCGTATAGTCGGAATTAGTACCGCATAGTTCATCATAGGCAGGCCTGAACTTAGGACTGTAATCAACCACTCTCTTAACTATCAAGAACCTACGATACGCGTCCTTTTCTTCAGCAAGGTCCTTCCACAGCATCTTTGAATAGACCTCTCTTGCTATGTTAAAGGGGTCCTTATAATCGCTTATTTTTATTTCTGATACCTTTACAGGTTTGATGATCAAGCCGCTAAGTACAAGTAGGAGCAGTATAGAAAATATGAATAGAGAGTATTTTGCTATCACTTACCCGGATTCTCCACGCCCATAGCTTTCATAAGCACTCTTTTAGATCTTCTGCCGTCGAATTCTGCATAAAAGATCTGTTGCCATGGTCCAAGGTCAAGTTCGCCATTAGTGACAGGAACAATTACCTGATACCCGACCGTTAAGTTCTTAAGGTGGGCATCGGCGTTGGTCTCTCCTGTCCTGTGATGCTGATAATTTCCTCTTGGTGCGACCTTTTCTAACCATTCCATGATGTCATGGTGAAGTCCGTCCTCCCAATCATTCACTATCACGCCTGCAGTTATATGCATTGCAGAGACCAGTATGGTCCCGTCATAAAGTCCAGCCTCTTTTCTGAATTGCTCGACCTGCTCCGTTATCCTTACAAGCTCTCTTTCTGTCTTTGTGTTGAACGTAAGATATTTTGTCTTAGAGATCCACATTAGAGCAGTTCCTCCTCCTTTACAGCCTTATAAACATGCTCTCCAGGTTTTTTTCTGTATAGTGCCCCTGTAGGACAAAAAGAAGTGCATCTCACGCAGACCTCGCACTTATTATCCAAGGCAGGATAGTCGTGCATAACAATATTGCCAACAGGACAAAGCTTTGAACAAAGCCCGCACTTAACACATTTATCTTTGTTGAACTTTATCGCCTTTTTTGTAAAGCTAGGTAGGGTGAAAAGGAATTGAGATAGAGCATAAAAAGCCTGAGGAGCCAAAGGAACCTCATCCCAAGAGCCTGCTTCATTTAAAATACGTTCTGCAAAAAAAGAGACCGCACCCATGCCTTTATCCCTTATTGCAGGATTGCCCTCTTCTTTTTCTTCTGTAGGCCAGTAATTATCTGGCATTACTATTTGTGCGCACGCTATGGGTTTGTAACCCTTTTTCTTTAATATCGACTTAATAACGCTTCTTATACCAAGAGAAAGTCCGCCCATAGTATCCATCATGAATACTTTTGTGCCCTCGGCCTCTGGAAGTCCGTTAATGAACTTCATGACCAGTGGGTACGTTGTGAACACTGCCACAGGAAAAGCCAGCCCTATACATGCTTTAAGGTCCACATTGGCGGGGACTTCTTTTTCCATTGCATATAGCCTGGTCTCTACGTCGGCCCTATCAAAGATGTCCTTCATTTTTCTGCAGGCTAAAAGAGTGTTACCAGTGCCGGAGAAGTAATAAAGATCTACTTTCTTTATATCCATATTATGCTCCTTATATTTTTTTAGACGTGAGGAAGATATATGTCTCTGTGCTCAACGATACATCTGTATCCTTTGGCCTCAAAGTGGTCCTTTATTTTTTCTGCTATCATAACGCTTCTGTGTCTTCCACCGGTACAACCCACGCCTATGGTAAGGTATGACTTACCTTCTTTGCTGTACTCAGGGACTAGAAAATCCATAAGATCGGCAAGTTTTTCCCAGAACTTAACAAAGACCTTTTTCCCCTCAAGGAATTCCTGAACTGCTTTATCTTTACCTGTAAGAGGCCTGAGTTCTGGATCAAAATGTGGATTTGGCAAGAATCTTACATCGTACATAAGGTCCACGTCCGTTGGGATACCTTTTGAGAAACCAAAAGACACGACCCTAAGTAAGAGCTTATTGCTTGTGCCCTCTTTGTTATCCAAAGAGAAAAGTGAGAAGATCTGCTGTCTAAGTTCGTGGACGTTGGTGTTTGAGGTATCAATGACTATGTCCGCATTCCTTCTAAGCGGTTCAAGAAGAGAAAATTCCGTGTTTACAGCTTCTTCTAGACCAAGCTCACCTTTTGTATCCTTACCCTTGATGCTTTTCATCAGCGTAAGAGGGTGAGAGTTCCTGGTCTCCTGATATCTTTGCAGTATGACCTGCTTATCAGCGGTAATGAAAAGTAGTTTTACTTCATAACCGCGTTTCTTAAGTGTTTTTATTATTGCCTTACAATTATCAAAGTTGAAAGTGCTTCTTATATCCACACCTATCGCTATGTGAGAACGGCCTCTTATATCTTCATTGGTATAAAGGTCAAGTTCGCCATTAGTGACAGGAACAATTACCTGATACCCGACCGTTAAG
>JBAXXF010000204.1:0-3135 GCA_037128035.1 bacterium
GGTGTAAAGAGCGCGACCATACTTGTTGATGGTGAATATGCATACGGTTACTTAAAGGCCGAGAATGGCATACATAGGATAGTTAGGATATCCCCTTTTGATAGTAATGCTAGACGACACACATCCTTTGCCGCGGTATTTGCTACGCCACAGGTAGATGATTCAATAGAGATAGACATAAAGGAAGGTGATCTTAAGATAGACACTTTTAGAGCAGGTGGTGCAGGTGGTCAGCACGTTAATACAACTGATTCTGCAGTAAGGATCACTCATATACCGACGGGAATAGTAGTTCAGTGCCAGAATGAGAGAAGTCAGCACAAGAACAAAGCGACCGCGATGAAGGTCTTAAAATCAAAAATGTATGAGAGAGAGCTTGAGCTCAGACAAGCAAAAATAGATAAGGTTGACTCAACAAAGAAAAAAATAGAGTGGGGCAGTCAGATACGTTCCTATGTTATCCATCCATATCAATTGGTAAAGGATCACAGGACAGGTTTTGAGGTCGGCAACGTCAATGCAGTGCTAGACGGTGACCTTGATTCCCTTATGATCGAATACTTGATGCAGATGGGGGGCATGCAGAGTGAAAAGTAATCCTTCCAATAAGGACGCATGGCATGAATCTATCAAAACACCAAAACTTACTGTTGATTGTATAATTGAATATCAGTCTAAAATAGTTCTTATAAAAAGAAAAAATCCGCCACTGGGATGGGCCCTGCCTGGAGGCTTTGTTGATGATGGCGAGACAGTTGAAGACGCTGTTGTCCGTGAAATGAAAGAAGAAACTAGTATGACATTAAAAGATCTAAAACAATTCCATGTATATTCAGATCCAAAACGTGACCCAAGATTCCATACAGTGTCTTTGATATTTACAGCAACATCAGACACAGAACCAAAAGCAGGAGATGACGCCAAAGAGGCAGAGTCTTTTACAAAGCAGGAAATATTGGACATGGAAGTAAAAGGCTCGATATGTTTTGATCATGGGAAAATACTTCAGGATTATTTTAAGTCTATTACAGCCAGGTGACTTTTATCATTAGGACGTTCTGGACGGAACGGTTTATTCTATAGAGCTCACTTAACCTATGTCCTGTTATCCAAATTATATTCTCGCTGTCAGTCAAGACAGGTATCTGCCATCTTTCATCTGATGCTATTTTTGAGTCTATAAAATAATCACTAAGTTTTTTTGTCCCAGTACTACCAAGTGGTACAAAGGTATCTCCCTGACGTGGAAGTCTAATCTTTAGAGGTAGGGTGGTCTTGTCAAAATTTATAAAAGCCACATATGGGTCTTCAAATCTGTATCTTTCTACAGCATCCCCACCAGGAAGCAGTGAGACATCAAGGCGTATACCAAGTTCCTCTATTAAAGTTGTTCCTGGATACTGTACTGTATACTCACGATCTTTTTCAAAAGTCTCATCTTCCTCTTTTTCAACATGAGGTTTTATTATTAGCTGTGAATAAGTCCTTACAGCCTCCATCTCTCCAGGGATACAGACCCTTCTTAGTCCACCTTCTCTTTCTGCACAGAGTTCCAATATCTTTTCAACATGATGGAAAGAGAGGTTCTCAAGTTTGCCGTACACCTCATTGATCATGTGTCTTACTATTCTGCCGCGTAGAGAGGGATGAAGTCCCATTAGGTCATCTATCTCTATGCTTATCTCAAGGTTTGAGTTTGAAAGGGTTGTCAGGTTCCTAGTGAGCTCTGTCGCCTTATCTTCCAAATAATCCATATCGACCCTGATCAGCTCAGAGAACCTTGCAATATTCTTTTTAGCTCCAGGGTAGCATCTACTTTCTATAAGAGGCAGGACTTCCTTACGAACTATATTCCTTATGTAATCTAACTTTGAATTAGAGGAATCCTCTACATGTATGATCCCTTTATCTTCTGCATATCGCGCGATCTCATGTCTTGAACATACAAGCAGAGGCCTGATGAATTTTCCTCTTTTAGGCATTATTCCAGATGCGCCTTTTAGTCCAGAGCCTCTTGAGATCCACATCAGTGTGGTCTCAGCCAGGTCATCTTGGTTGTGTCCTGTCGCTATCTTGTTGCATGAATATTTTTTTGCAGCTTCTTCTAAAAAGCGGAGCCTATATTTTCTTGCGGTCTCCTGAACTGATTTCTTTTCTCTTTGTGATAGGACCTTTATATCAAAACTTTCAGAAATGAACTCAAGACCAAGCTCATCAGCCATGCTCTTTACGAATTGTTCATCCCTATCGGATTCTTTTCCCCTTAACTTATGATTAACATGAGCGACCATTGGGAGAGGTATCTCCATTTTTTCTGCTAACCTTGCAAGTATATGCAAAAGGACTATGGAATCAAGTCCACCAGACACAGCGACTAATAACTGGTCGTGTTTTTCTACCAGGTTCTCTTGTTTTACAAATTTTTGTATTTTACTTTCTATTTCTTTCAATTTTCAACCTTTCAAGTTCAAGTAATCTTTTTATTCTGTGCATAATTACCTTTTCATCCAGAAAGTCTGACTTTAATGGCTTTGATGTCCCAAGCTGAGAGAGTCTTGATATGTATTTTATGACCGAGACCTCTGTTTGAGGGATAGAGTTAACAGGGGAAAGTTCTCTTATATTGACATCAATATAGTACTTTACCTCACCTCTAGGTTCTAGTTCTTTGATGGAATCCTGGGACTCGTATCTATCACTTATTACAAATATGCGATCTGTTGTTATTGTACCGGCATCTTTATTCACTACCTTTAAAGGGAACCTGTTCATCTCTGCTAAAGCCGCTTTCCAAGTGTATTCGTAGTCTGCCTGATAAATTTTTGTCACAGGGGTAGGGACAAAATCGATGCCCTTGGAGAATTCCGGCGGTGTTGAGCTGCAGGCCAGCAACAGCAGGATCGGCAGGGCTAAAATATATCTTTTCATAATGGCCTAACTATATAAAATCTAAGTATTATAGTCAAATGACAATTGACAATACATTTAGCTGGGAGTTAACTACTCAAACTGTATGGACATAAAGGCACTGCAACACAAAATATTTGGTAAGCCAAAGGATATTAATGATCCTCATATCTTCCATAAATTGGCATTGATACCGGCGTTGGCATGGATCGGCTTAGGTGCCGATGG
>JBAXXF010000205.1:0-3112 GCA_037128035.1 bacterium
GTTAGAGCACTTGCTTTGCAGGATGATGGATATATTTTAGCTGGAGGAGGCTTTACTGCCTATGACGATGTAAACCACCCAGGGACTATTGCAAGACTTGACGCCGACGGTGTATTCGATCCAACATTTAGTCCTGGAGATGGATTTAACGCTCTCGTTAATTCAATAGCAGTTCAGAGTAATGGCAAAGTCCTGGTTGGGGGACAATTCTCCTTGTATGACGACGGTGCTGTTCACGACGTTGGAAAGACGGCAAGACTTAACACTGATGGCACACTTGATGCAACATTTAGCCCTGGTACAGGGTTTGATGATAATGTTTTTGCTGTGGTCGCTCAAAGTAGTGGAAAAGTTTTGGCCGGAGGAGCTTTTGTATCATACGATGATAGCTTTAGTTATCACTCCGTTGGTCGTATAGCTAAATTGAATAAAACTGACGGTGCGTTTGATGCAACATTTAGTACGGGTACAGGATTTGATACCGATGTTCGTACACTTGCGGCCCAGAGCGATGGAAAGATCTTAGCTGGAGGGGACTTTTCCTCATATAATGATGGTTCTGATCATGATAATTTGGGTTATATCGCAAGACTTAATACCGATGGTACATTTGATGCAACATTTAAACCTGTTGGCTCGATAGGTTTTGATAGTACTACTCTTGGTATCGCTGTTCAGAAAGATGGCAAGATCTTGGTCGTGGGGGCGTTTGACACGTATAACGGCGATGCTGCCCATCATATCGCAAGGCTTAATAGTGACGGAACACTTGATACAATATTTAACACAGGTTCTGGGTTTGATTTTTATCCCGATGTTGTTGTCGTCCAAGAAGACGGCAAGATCTTGATCGGAGGAGATTTTAATACATATAACGGAGATGCTGTAGGTCATGATATAGCTAGGCTGAATGCCGATGGTACCCTAGATACATCATTTGCTTCAGCTACTGGGACGGGTTTTGACTTTACTGTTAATGCACTTCTTGTTCAGAGCGACGGGAAGATATTAGTTGGTGGTGATTTTAGCTCATTTGATGGTAACCTTATTGGTAATATCACAAGACTTAACGCCGATGGTACTAGAGATACACTTTTTAATCCGTTGGGTCACGGACTTAACAACTCTCCTTATGGGTTTGCCATCCAGAGCAACGGGAAAATATTGGTTGGAGGATGGTTTAGCTCATATAATCTTGATCCTGTAGGTTATATTGTAAGCATCAACAGTGATGGTACCAGAGATACACTTTTTAATCCGTCTGGTACTGGCTTTGATTTCAGTCTTAGTGGGCTTGCCATCCAGAGCGACGGTAAAATTCTAGCTGCAGGAAGTTTTAACTCATATAATGATGGCTCTGGTCACCGTGCTGGCGGCATTGTTAGACTGAATACCGATGGCACATTTGATACAACGTTTAGCCCAAACAAAGGGGTCGACGGACAGGTTTATGGAGTTATCCTAAAATAGGGATACGTCACAAAACTCTATCTCCCCGTCATCTTTTCAAGATTCTCGGGGTATCTATTTCCTTGTATCTTGATCTTGGCTGTGGCGCTATTTATCTCACGTAGATCATCGCTTGTGAGCTCGATATTAGCAGCACCTATATTTTCTTCTACGCGGCTTAGCTTTGTTGTGCCAGGGATTGGAACGATCCACGGCTTTTGAGCAAGGATCCAGGCAAGCGCTATTTGCGCTGGTGTAGCTTTTTTTCTGTTTGCTATCTGCCCAAGTAGGTCGACCAGTGCTTGATTTGCTTTTAGAGCTTCCGGAGTAAATCTAGGCAACAAACTTCTGAAGTCACCACTGTCGAACTTTGTGTCTTGGTTCATTTTGCCTGTGAGGAAACCTCTGCCTAAAGGACTATATGGGACAAAACCTATCCCAAGTTTTTCAAGTGTAGGAAGCACATCCGTCTCTGCAGCTCTGGTCCACAGTGAGTATTCACTCTGTAGAGCAGTGACCGGCTGCACTGCGTGTGCTCGACGTATCGTATCTGCTCCCGCTTCAGAAAGGCCAAAATGCTTAACCTTACCTTCTTTGATCAATTCTTTTACTGCTTCTGCAACATCCTCAATTGGAACTTCTGGGTCGACACGGTGCTGATAAAATAGGTCTATCGATTCAACCTTTAGTCTTTTTAGTGATGCCTCTGCGACTTCTTTTATATGCTCTGGACGACTATCCAGACCGGTCCACCTGGCCTTTCCTGTTGGATCAAGTTTGAAGCCGAACTTTGTGGCTATTATTACCTGCCCACGGAATGGAGCTAGGGCTTCACCGACTAGTTCTTCATTTATAAATGGTCCATAAACTTCAGCGGTATCAAAGAAGGTGACACCACGCTCAACAGCTGAGCGAAGAACTGATATCATCTCTTTTTTGTCCTTGGGTGGTCCATAAGAAAAGCTCATGCCCATGCAGCCAAGTCCGATAGCCGATACTTCTAGGCCACTGTTACCAAGGTTACGTTTTTTCATTTTATTCTCTCCTCTCGTTAATAATCAGGGTATTATTAGCATTATTTCTGTAAAATGTCAGGGAGGTCGTTCATGTATAGATATCTTTTGCTCCTTGTGGTCTTGCTGAACATCGCATCATGCTCATCATCGCCAAAGTGGGAGGCTTGCCCTGATTATCTTGGAGCTGATACTGAATGTACTTTTATAAACGCTCCACTTACGTACCCTGGTTCGTTCTCTGGAAGCATTCAGGAGATGGTTTATCGTGTTAGGGGGACATCTGATAATAAAAAAGGGCAGATCTGGTTCTTGCAGGGAGGCCCTGGTGACACCGATACGGTTTTTGCCACTCTTTTTAGGATGCTGAGCAAACAACACCCTGATTGGGATTTTTATAGTATCGAACATAGAGGCGTTGGCAACTCAACAAGACTTACGTGCCAGGCGGCCGCTTATTCTGATGTGACTGGTTCCAATGCCACTGAATGTGTTTCTCAACTGCTAGGGACCTGGGGAGCCGATCTTGCACAGTTCTCAACAACTAACGCCGCTCACGATGTGAATTACGCTGTTGAAATGATGAGAGATCCTGGCAAAAAGGTATTTATTTATGGCCTGTCCTATGGAACGTATTGGCTTCATAGATA
>JBAXXF010000206.1:0-3051 GCA_037128035.1 bacterium
GCTCTACCTGATAATCGGCATAGCCGTCGTTATTCCCCAAAGCAAACAGTATCGGGGCATTTCCAAAATAGGAACGTATATATTGTGTTAAGAACGCTACGGTTTTATCTGCAAATGCTTTCATTGCCACTTCATCTGTACTGCCGTAGAGGGCATAGAACTTGGAGCTAAAGGAATGCGTTAACATATCCCCCGGAAAAACGAACATGCTTGCCCCAGAACTGTTATTTTTTATGCTCGATAGAGCGATCAAAAGAAGAGGATAGTTAGTGTCACTGCCCCATGTTGGCAGTTCAGTAGACGTGGAGCTGGCAAAAATGCTAGCCCAGTTACTTGGGTCAGCATTAACTAATTGTTGAAATATCGCAGCATCAGAGAACGGATCAAAATGAACATCAGAAAAAACAACGACCGTTGAATCTGAGCTTGAGCAACCGCTGCATCCTGCGATAGATATAAAGAAGGCAAAAACCGCAAATGAGATAAACTTAAAGATCTTCTTTTGCATAAGCTTATTTATAACATGACACTTACAACATCGCAATCAAGAGTGCGCGTTTAATGTTGGTGCCCAGGACTGGATTCGAACCAGCATGCCTCACGGCGCTACCCCCTCAAGATAGTGTGTCTGCCAATTCCACCACCTGGGCACAGAACTGTCATTTAGGCAGAGCACGAATACTAAATCTGAGGGTAATAATTGTCAATAGTGTTGCTTAGCTTCTAACTATTCCAACAGCATCCCGCACCTTGTTCATTACCATGCTGGAGGTCTGTCTTGCCTTTGCGGCGTTGTCTCTCAATATTTTCTCTATGCTATTTTTATCGCTAATGATCTCGTTATACCTTCTTCTAGGCTCATCAAAATAATCGATTATAGTTGTTGCCAGTATGTCCTTTGCTTCTTTCCAGCCAAGCCCACCCTGGGTGTATCTTTTTCTAAGCGCTTCAACGTCTGGTTTTGGGGCAAAAAGTTTATATATATTGTAAATGATATCTTTGTCAGGGTCCTTTGGGTCCTCTACTTTTGAGGAATCAGTTTTAACCCTGGCGACGATCTTTCTTATTTCGTCAGCTGTGGCAAAAACAGGGATGATGTTGTTATAGCTCTTGGACATTTTTTCACCGTCGATACCAGGAACGACCATAACATCTTCCATTATCATAGGCTCTGGAGCTTTTAATACATCACCGAATGTCGTATTGAACGCACCGACTATATCTCTTGCTATCTCTACATGTTGCTTTTGGTCCTTACCGACTGGGACATAGTCCGCTTCAAAAGCGACTATATCTGCCGCCATCAGCACAGGGTAAGAGAACAGACCATGGTTTATGACTTTATCACCTTTTGCTACAGCATCTTTATAAGCGTGAGCCCTTTCTAAAAGCCCCTTTGTTGCAAAACAGGAAAGCACCCATGCAAGTTCGAATATTTCTGGAACATCGGATTGCAAATATAATGTGACGTTCTTCTCTTGGGAACCAAATGCCAACCATGCGGCAACGTGCTTATATGTAAGTTCTTCAAGCTCTTTTTTTGAATGCATTGTGGTCAGTGCGTGATAGTTGGCTATAAAATAAAAAGTTTCATAACCTTTATCTGCCAGACCCAGTGCAGGTTTTAAAGCACCAAGATAATTACCTATATGAAAGGTCCCTGTAGGTTTTACGCCGGTCAATGATCTTTTCTTGTTCAATTCCCTACTCCTCTTATTTTTGCATGGCCTTTATTTCTGCGTATGAAGCCTTTAGATAATTTATATCATCAATACTTTTTTGTTCCAATAAGGAAAGCATGCCTTCCGGTGTCACGGTATTGAGCTCACTTTCCGTACCGGTCCCGCTACCAATGAATTTTACGGCCTTGCCTGACTTAAGGATATTTTTCTCAACATCCATTATGTGACTTATATCATAACAGCCTTCTTCCAGTACCTGTTTGCCTTTTTCATCCACTATTAGTGCATATACATCGTTGGCACTGCCCTTTATAAGAACACCTTTATACCCCGGCTCGTCTTTTATATTGTACATCAAGGCCTTTAGCGTTGAAACACCATGGCTTTCTACACCCGTAGCCATCACAAAGCCGTTGACGGCACTGTACGCTATCCTTAGGCCTGTAAAGGACCCTGGGCCTGCTGTATAAATTACCTTAGCTATTTCTGAAAAATCTATCTTCATATCGGACAAAGCTTTTTGAATGCTGACGAAGAGATGCTCAGAATGAGATGATTTTGCATTAATATACTTTTTAAAAACGACTGTCTTTTGCTGATCAGCGATAGCACAAAGCCCTTTTTCAGAAGATGTATCTATGATCAGAAAATACTTTTTCATCTAAATATACCTATGATGCTGCTCCCATATTTTAGTATGTCGTTGTAAAAAGACAGAACTACCAAGCCTATTAAAAGGTAAAAGCCTACCTGCTGCGCTATCATCATGCTCTTTTCTTTCATGGGTTTTCCTCTGATAGCCTCGTATGTGAAGAACATAAGATGTCCTCCGTCCAGAACAGGTATAGGGAACAGATTTATTATCCCAAGGTTAATACTTATTATTGCCATGATCCTCAAGAAATATACTATTCCAAGGTGTAAGCTGTCGCCTGCGACCTTGCCTATCATCAATGGCCCACCTATCGCTTTTAGTGATACAGCTCCGGTAAATAATTTGATCAGGCCAACAAGTGTTATCCATGTCCACATTGCGGTCTTAGCAATTGACGCCCATATCAACTTTATAGGGTTCCTTATTATGATTATCTTTTCTGCAGCTGGCCCGGGATAATAATAAGTCTGAGTACCCAGAAGGAACCTGTTTTCCTTCTTACCCATTTCATCATCTTTAATGCTACGCAGTTTTGGTAATATTTTAAGTGATAGAAGAGCACCATTCCTATCTATTATCATGTTCAGCTCTTGATTGTTCCTTCCAGCGCTATCAACTGTCTGTTGAAAACTATAGAAGCCTCTCAAGATCTTACCATTTACAGCGACTATCCTATCGCCTTTTTGCATTCCAGCTTTTAGAGCAGGACTATTC
>JBAXXF010000207.1:0-3050 GCA_037128035.1 bacterium
CTACAAGAGCTTTTTTGCAGTCCATCATTCCGGCGCCGGTCTTTTCTCTAAGCTCCTTTACCATTTCACTCGTTACAGTCATAACTACTCGACCTCCTCTGCCTTTCTTCTTGATGTTATCCTTTCTACTACAACGTTATCCGCCTTTACTTCTTCCTTGGTGTCAGTACGCCTTGTGTTATCCTCGGCAGATACCTTACCCTCAGTTTCAGAAGTAGCTTCCCCAGCTCTTAATCTTTCCTGGAATATCGCTCTTCCTTCTATGATAGCATCAGCTACGAATGTGGCAAAAAGTTTTATTGATTTTATAGCGTCGTCGTTACCTGGTATTATGTAGTCAACTGGATCAGGATCACAGTTTGTGTCTACCAATCCTACAACAGGCATTCCCATTCTCTTTGCTTCCTTTACCGCGATCTCTTCATGACTTGGATCTACGACGAACATTATATCAGGCATTTTCTTCATGCCTCTGATACCTGAGAATGTTTCTGCTAATTTTTCTCTTTCCTTTTCAAGTTTGGAAACTTCTTTCTTGCTAAGAAGTTCATAAATACCGTCGGTCTTCATCTTCTCTATCTCTTCAAGACGTTCCATACCTTTTTTTATGGTCTGGAAATTGGTAAGAAGTCCACCAAGCCATCTGAATGTCACATAGTAAGAGCCTGAACGAACAGCCTCTTCCTTTACGACGTCCTTAGCCTGTGTCTTTGTTCCTACAAGCATAATGGTCTTGCCTTCAGCCGCAGAATTTCTCATGAATTCTAGGGCTTTCTGGGCCATCTTCACTGTCTTCTGTAGATCCACGATGTAGATACCGTTCCTTGCACCAAAGATGTAAGGTTTCATTTTAGGGTTCCACTTGCTGGTCTGGTGACCAAAGTGCACCCCTGCGCTCAAGAGATCCTTCATTGTTACTTGATTCATTTAAGATTTTCCTCCTTTAGGTTAATCCTCCGACGATGTCCTTCTTCTGCCCGCACCCCCTGCTTTTTAAGGAGGGCCACCATGGACAGGGATCAAAGTCGTGTGTTTTAAAAAGCATGTAGTGATTAACATGCGCGTATGCCATTGTCAATATCCTATGTCACTTAGCCCTTGCAATAAAGGGCCTGGCGTGATTAAAGATTTTCCATGGATATCCAGGAATATATCAGGTCGTTCTTATCCTATGACAATCCAGCACTGCCGGATATGGAGATACAAGAAAAGACCTGGGCCGACACACGCTCCTTTATAGAGCCTGAGGTCGCAAAGATAATATGTCTGCTGATAAGGCTCAGCAACGCTAAAAAGGTCCTGGAGCTTGGGACCTGCATAGGCTACTCTGGGATCTGGATGGCAGAGGCCTTAAGGCATACTGGTGGAAAACTGACTACCATCGACTACGATGAGATCCTCATAAAAGAAGCCAAGGCCAACTTTTCAAAGGCTGGCGTAACTGATCTGGTCGATTTCATAGAAGGCGACATATTGAAAGTAATACAGAAATTCGATGATGCTTCCTTTGATATACTTATTCAGGATTCAAAAAAATCCTTGTATCCTGAGCTTATAGAACAGTGCCTTAGGGTAACTAAAAAAGGTGGTCTTATTATCGCTGATGATACACTATATAGACCAAAGGGCATAACGGAGAAACTTAGCTCTCACGTGCACAAGTACAACCAGATGGTCTTTGCCAACAAAGGTCTTTACAGTACGATAATTAACGCTGGAGACGGTATAACTATTAGCCTTAAAATATAAAAACAGTTCGCACTCGTTAGTTCGTTTCAGTTACCTTATAATATTGATCAAGGTCTGCTGTAGCCCACATGGTTGCTTATCACAGAATGTCTGAACTACAAAAGTATCAGACATAGCGTCAAAGTAATGGGCATCACCAAAGTCATACAATAGGTCCCTTGCCATCTGTGCAGGGTCCTTCATAGCGCAGATCGTATTAAGCTTAGTAATAGCCGCAGTATCTCCACCAAGAAGTTTATTCTCGATGAATGTCTGCATTGCCTGTGGAGTGAACGGTAGTGACTCACAGTTGCAGAGCCCTTTTGCAAGACTATATTCATAGATCTTTACCACTAGATCGACAGGACTTGTGGTCCCTGTTGTCATATCAGTGTATATAGCGTCTATATCAGGAACAATAGATGGGTTAGCGCTGCACATAGTAGGAACTTTTGTAGCTGCTACGGCAGGCACGTTACAAACATCTGTGATCTCCTTACCACACATTAGTAAGCTCATCTTACCTGCAAATCTGCCTATGGCATCCTGAGGAAAGTATGGCAACGCCTGAGTATATTTGTTCATAAAAATAGCACCGACAGTATCTGGATTGTCACAAATACGCGCTGTCGTTCCCCCAACTCCTACCTGGCTTGCTGCCAAGCCATAAGGATCATCTGATGCAGCACCTGCACCTATAGTGGTGGAGGAGGACGCTTGTTGACTGGCCCTAGTAGTATTTGTAAGGGAGGAGAGTTCCTGAGCTGTCGTTAACATTCTTGCTGGTGATCCTAGACCTGAGCTGCCTATCTGTGAAAGGACCTTAACGATCCTGGCCTTTACAGCGTCAGAAGGGTTACAAGCGCAAAATTTAGGGAGCATCATTTCCATATCTAGAAGAAGCGGCAGTACTGCATAAGTACTTGCGTTCAGATTGGACGCTATCTTAACACCAGAAGATAATCGGTCCAGAGGTATGGCCGTGCCTACACTGGTACTTGCTGGGGTTTGCGCGCCCAACTGTGTGCCTACCTGCGAGCCTACCTGTGTGCCTACCAATGATGACTTCACGGACGCCACCTTAGCGTCCCTTATTAGGCTAAGTGTCTCCTGAGGATAAGGAGTTCCGGTTAAAAGAGCTTGTATCACGTCTAACTTAGCTGTGATCATAGCGTTCATATCGTCGCAACTTAATCCGCATTTATTACTGCCCGGGGAAGAAGGATTTTGTGTTGAAGGGTCACCTGAAAGTCCGAAAATAGAAGTGGTTTTATCTCCACCCTCTTCTATAGGACGAAGAAGTCCTCTACATCCGGCTGCGC
>JBAXXF010000208.1:0-3048 GCA_037128035.1 bacterium
CAATAATTCTTTCACTATGTATCTATAACTTGTAAATAACATCTTATTAGAGCATCGGTATTTTGATGCCCTTTGTTGCCCCCATGGCTATTTTCTTGGCTATTTCATATCCTGCATCAGCATGTCTTGCTACACCCATTCCTGGATCACTATTCAAGACCCTTCTTAATCTTTTTTCCGCTTCTGGAGTTCCATCTGCCACTATGACCATACCAGCGTGTAAAGAGTATCCTATTCCCACTCCACCGCCATGATGAAAACTTGTCCAGGATGCCCCGTTAACAGAGTTTATAGCAAAGTTCAATATTGCCCAGTCGGCCACAGCATCACTACCATCTTTCATTTTTTCAGTTTCTCTGTTAGGCGATGCGACACTTCCGCAGTCAAGATGATCTCTGCCTATTACTATTGGAGCGCTGACCTTGCCGTTCCTGACAAGATCATTAAAAAGCACCCCGGCCTTTTCCCTTTCTCCATAGCCTAACCAACAGATCCTTGATGGTAAGCCCTGGAACGGTATCTTCTTAGATGCCATATCCAACCATTTTTGTAGTTTTATGTTGTTTGGGAAAAGTTCTCTTAATGCATCATCTGTTGTTTTTATATCTTTAGGGTCACCCGATAATGCCACCCATCTGAATGGGCCTTTGCCTTCGCAAAACAATGGCCTTATATATCTTGGTACAAAACCTTCAAAATCAAAAGCATTCTTAACACCAGCCTTTACAGCCTGTGCCCTGATGTTATTGCCGTAATCAAAGACCTCTGCTCCAAGCTTTTGCATATCAAGCATACTCTTAACGTGTTCACCCATCGTTCTTATTGATTCGCTCTTATATTTATTAGAATCATTCTTTCTTAAATTCAAGGCTTCATCAAAAGTTATTTTATTAGGAACATATCCGGTAAGTTCGTCGTGAGCTGATGTTTGATCTGTGACTATGTCAGGGATCATCTTTCTTTCTACAAGTCTTCTATATAGGTCTGCGGCATTCCCGTGATAACAAATGGAGTGTGCTTTCTTCTCTTCTCTATATTTAAATGCCTTGTCTATAACCTCGTCTATGTTTTCACAAGATTCATCTAGAAAACCCTGTTTTAGCCTTTTGTTTATCCTGCTTACATCGACTTCAGCTCCCAGATACGTTGCTCCGCCCATTGTAGCAGCAAGAGGCTGTGCTCCACTCATTCCACCCATGCCACCGGATAGAACCAACAGACCACTAAGGTCACTTTTGTTGTATGCCTTTTTTGCGGCTTCCATGAAAGACTCATATGTGCCTTGTATTATTCCTTGAGAACCTATGTATATCCATGATCCAGCAGTCATTTGCCCATACATCATGAGGCCTTTTTTTTCTAACTCATCAAAGTGTTCCCATGTAGCCCACTTTGGGACAAGATTGGAATTAGCTATTATGACCCTTGGTGCGTCTTTATGCGTTGGGAAAACAGCGACTGGTTTGCCGGATTGTACCAAAAGTGTTTCATCATCATTTAACTCTTTTAACGTCTCAACTATCTTTTCATAGCAATCCCAGTTCCTTGCGGCCTTTCCTCTTCCACCATAGACGATAAGATTGTTAGGGTCTTCAGCGACATCTGGGTCCAGGTTGTTCATGAGCATTCTTAATGCGGCCTCTTGTATCCAGCCCTTGCATGTAAGTTTGTTCCCTCTGTCTGCTTTTATTATCCTAGTCAATGTTTACCTCCAGTAGGAGTTTTTTACTTTTTATAAGCTCTTTCACTTTTTGGATATCGTGTGAAAGGACCCTGTCTTCGTGTAATGGTTCAACTTCTTTTCTTACCGCTTCTAATATCTTAATAAGGGCTTTTGCAGGTTTAAGAGGAGATCTTTGTTCGCACGCTTCTGCCGCTACCATAAGTTCTATTGCCAATATTGTTTCTATATTATCTAGGACCTGGATGAACTTTCGAACACTGGTTGCACCCATACTAACATGATCTTCCTTATTATTACTTGTAGGGATGCTGTCTACACTTGCTGGATATGAAAGGACCTTGTTCTCGTTAACCAGTGCTGCGGACGTATATTGAGCTATCATGTAACCACTGTTAAGACCGCTATTCCTTACAAGATATGCCGGAAGCTCGCCATTAAAAGCAGGAGTAAGGAGCTTATCCACTCTCCTCTCGCTGATACTACCCAGCTCGGACATTGCGATAGTCGCAAAATCCACAGACAGCGCGATAGGCTCTCCGTGAAAATTACCACCTGATATTATACAGTCGTCGAACACCAATGGGTTGTCCGTTACTGAGTTGATCTCCGTGTTAATTATCTTTTTAAGATAGTTCACAGCGTCCCTTACAGCCCCGTGCACCTGTGGAATACATCTTAAAGAATATGGATCTTGGACCCTGCCACAGTTCTTATGTGACTCTGCTATCTGACTATCTTTAGAAAGTGATATAAGGTTTTTTGAAACTGTAAGTTGCCCTTCATGCGGACGTATTTGGCTTATCCTCACATCAAATGGCGCAAATGTTCCTCTCACTCCTTCCACGGTCAAAGCCGCTATGATATCAGCGTGCTTTAGCTGGCTCTCTGCTTCTATCAAACCAAGACAAGCAATGCTTGTCATGAATTGAGTGCCGTTAATAAGAGCAAGTCCTTCCTTTGCTTCCAATTCTAACTTTTCACCTTTTAGCTCTTTTATAACATCCAATGATCTTCTTTTCTCACCCTTGTAAATGACTTCTCCCTCACCTATTAGGCACAGTGTGAGATGCGCAAGTGGTGCAAGATCACCGCTTGCTCCAACAGACCCTTTTTCCGGGATGATCGGAATAATATCGTTGTTTATAAAAAAGATAAGACTATTTATAACAGCAGGTCTTACACCGCTGTAGCCAAGACTTAGGTTATGCGCCCTTAGCAACATCATAGCTCTTACATATCCTGCTTCAAGCGGTTTGCCGACGCCAACACAATGGGACCTTATAAGATTTACCTGAAGTTTCTTTAGATCAGCCTTTTCAACCCTTATGTCACTAAGTGAGCCAAACCCAGTGTTTATACCGTAT
>JBAXXF010000209.1:0-3046 GCA_037128035.1 bacterium
ATATATGCGGAACCAAGGGACGCAACCATCTCTGGATCACTGCCAAAGGAACGAACCCCAATTACTTCATTTTTTGCGGAGCTGTTAACATCAAGGACCGGTGCAAAGTTCATATTTACGCCGATCATTTCAAGATCTACGGCTGTAAGTTTACCCGCCAAAAAGCTAAGTGTAGAAGAGCGCGTTGCTCCCAGGTTCATATTCCCAGGTAGCACCGTCCCAAAATTACTGATCCTTAAGACCTTTCCACCTTCCTGGTCTATTGAGATAAAGACAGGTACCTTTAAATGATTAACAGCATAGTGCTGTATATTCCTGTTCAGCTCAACCGTTTGGTTCTCTGAGTTTATGTTCCTTGTAAAAAGGATAACTCCGCCTACATTATATTTTTTGATCATAGGGATAGCGTCTTCTTGGGCTTCTTGACCTTTGAACCCATAGATCAACATCTGCCCGATCTTTTGCTCAAGAGTGAGTGAAGAAAGGACCTTCTCGACCTTTTTCTCTAAATTGGGATTCTCAAGTTTTACGCGCTGCTCATCGATACGATCAGGAGCCCCAACCGCAAAACTCAGCAATAATGATAGAAAAATTTGTAGAACCATAACCCTGAGGACATTATATCAGGGTTCAAGAGTTTCTTTCAACAATTCTTTGGATCTCAAAGATATCCTCGAATGGTTTCTTAAGGAAGTCGTCAGCGCCAAGTTGTTTGGCTAATTCCATGTTCTCTGGGGTAGTGTAACCACTCATCATCACTACCTTTATATCCTTGGAGTGTTCTTTTATCTCCTTCAGGACATCCAAGCCGGAACGTCCTGGCATTTTTACGTCCAGAAATATCACGGAAGGATTGAGCTCTTGTATCTTGTTTATTACACCAAAACCGTCGTTCAGTATCTGAACGTAGTGTCCCGAAGATGAGAGTACTCTGTTTATTGCGCTAGAGATTATTTTTTCGTCCTCTACAACTAATATGTTCATAAGCCTCTCTTCGCAAATAGCAGGTCAAGGATAGTCCAGACACCAAGGCCCGCTAAATAATAATAGAACTTATAGTAGCTAGAGGATGTCGTTATCACGAACACCACATCAAGCGCTATTATCAGCAATGCTAGCAGGATCGCACAAAGGAGCCATGACCTATATAATATACCGATTATCTGAGTAGGGTCGACACCAACAACAAAGACAAGTTCGAAAACAAGTATAGGGATAAGCGATATAAAGACCATCTTTGCAAGATGCTTTCTTTCTACTCCAAGGAATTTGCCTACACTCATGAACAATGCTGGCCTTGCCACCCCAGGGAACATTGCGAGCGCCTGAAGCAGAGCGAAGAGCATGGACTCTTTAAAGTTCATAACCTTTGCATCTATTTTAATAAGGGTAAAGACCTCCGCAACCCTTAGCACGATAGCGGATAATATAAGCATCGCTCCTACCAGATACAGCGAGTATTCATAATCCATTCTAAGGAATATCAAAAAGAACGCTACAAAGGACACTAAAATCGTAACAAGCAACATGTTAAGCATTTTAAAGTCAGTACAAGTCCTTTTTATGGTCGCTCTGCCGGAAGCTATTATCCATATCCCTCTAAAGAACTCTCCAAACATGTTCAATATATCCCTGCTGAAGTACAGGCTAAGCCCAAGGATCAAAAGGACATGGACTATCACCAACGACTCATAACTGAGTAGTGGATACTTAAAGTAATAGTTCATTAGTCTGAAATGTATCTCTCCCCCAAGAGGAAGAAGATCTGCTATCATATATCCGAAAAGTCTAATTATAGACGCTATCATTTGTTTCACTCCATGTTGGCAGGTGTAGACTGAACGTCGTGCCTTCTCCCTGCTTGCTACTTACACTGATATCCCCGCCGTGCTCCTTGATTATAGCATAAGAGACAAAAAGTCCCAGACCCGTACCCTTCCCTTTTTCTTTAGTGGTGAAGAATGGCTCAAATATCCTTGATAGTACGTCCTCTCCGATACCACATCCGGTATCTGAAACATCTACCTGCAATTGCCCATTACTGCATTTGGTCGCCTTTATCCTTATATCTCCGCCATTCGCTGTCGCATGCACAGCATTCGTTATAAGATTAAAAAGGACCTGTTGGAGTTGACCCATATTGCCAGAGATAAAGAACTGATCATTACCTGCTATATCAACGTGAAGCTTGTGGCTTTTTAAACAGATATTCATAAGAGGCAACGTGTCCTCTATAAGTTTTTTTACAGTAAAGACCGTCTTTGTATCCTTTGATGTGTCCCTAGAAAAATCCATTAAATTAGAGATTATCGCCTTACTTCTTTTACATGCTGATTCGATCTCACTAAGGTCAGAATGAACAGGCTCTGACTCATTAATGTTCTTTTTCAATAATTGCGCGTAAGCAAGTATGCCACCCAATGGGTTGTTGATCTCGTGTGCTATGTTGGCCGCCAGTGTGCCTATAGCGGCAAGCTTTTCAGCTTGCACCAGCTGTTTGTACAACTTAAACTCGGCGCTTCTATCGTTGTTGTATTGGATAACGGACTGTATGCCTGTTTCATTAAAGACCGGGTATGCTGTGGCTAGGATACTCTTGCTATCAAAGCAGATAACACCCTCTGAACTGCTTGGCTTACCAGAAACTAGCGTCTTGCTAACTAAACAATCATTGCAGACAGCGTTAGCTCCCTTAAAGACCTCATAACACTTTCGACCTGTTGGTTGAACAGAAGCAGACCCTGTTATTTTTTCTACAGCCTCATTCATCCTTATTATCTCATAATCTGTAGAAACGATGAACAGAGGATCAAGGATAGAATCAAAGGCGTCTTCCCATTGCTTTAATGCGAACTGGATATAGTTAACAGTCTCAAGCCTTTTAAGTGCCGCATATATGGACGAAGAGACATCTTTAAGCATACTGATGTCATCCTTCTCAAATGGCTCTTTTCCCAAACGTCCCAACACTAAGATAAAAACGTCGTGTATGGGATATAGGAGCATTGAATATATTTTGTTAGAACCCAAAAGTAGTTCTTTGTTC
>JBAXXF010000210.1:0-3037 GCA_037128035.1 bacterium
ATCCGCAATGCTTTTGCTCTTATATTTGATCTCAAGGGTCTCTCTGTTGAACTTAGCTCCTCCGCATGTATCACATTTCACAAATACATCTGGCATGAACTTCATCTCTATCTTTATCATTCCCTGACCTTCGCAGGCTTCACATCTCCCACCAGGCACGTTAAAAGAGAATCTACTGGAACTGTATCCCCTTGTCCTTGAGTCAGGGAGTTTAGAGAACAAGTCCCTTATTGGAGCAAAAAGATCTGTATATGTAGCTGGATTAGAGCGGGGGGTCTTACCTATTGGGGATTGATCTATATCTATTATTTTGTCTATGTAGTCCAACCCATCCACTTTAAACTTTACGTTCTTACTCTTTGGGTCATCAAACAGTTCATGAATAACAGGCACTAGTGTGTCCGATATCAAGGAGCTCTTACCACTGCCTGAAACACCCGTTACGCAGGTCATAAGACCTATAGGAAAAGAAACAGTTACGTTCTTAAGGTTATGTGTATCTACGTTCTTTATAGTAAAGAATTTTTTTGGAAGAGGTTTTCTTTCAGGTAAATGTATCCTTATATTAGACGATAGATATTTACCGGTGATACTACTGCTACTTCCCATTATAGCGTTGAGATCACCCTGAGCAACTATCTCTCCTCCGTGCACTCCAGCACCAGGCCCGAGGTCAATGATGTGGTCTGCTGACCTAATTGTATCCTCATCGTGCTCAACTATTATTACAGTGTTTCCTTTGTCCTTTAATTTTATAAGAGTATCTATAAGCCTTCTGTTATCCCTTGGGTGAAGTCCAATACTTGGTTCATCAAGGACATATATAACACCTGTAAGGCCAGATCCTAATTGAGTCGCTAATCTTACTCTTTGGGCCTCTCCTCCAGATAGGCTGTAACCTGTTCTGTTCAAATTGAGATACCCTAGACCAACATCAACGATGAAATTTAATCTCTCTACGATCTCTTTTATTATTTTATCTGCAACAGTTTTTTGGTTCCCTACAAAGGAAAGTTTTAAAACATGATCCTTCAGGGATGCCATGCTCATCGATGATAATTCATATATAGATCGTCCATCGATCTTTATGGATAGTGATTCCTTTTTAAGCCTTGCCCCTTTACACTCAGGACAGATAGATTCCAGCTCATCCACTTCTAACTTCCCAAGTCCCTCACAATTTGGACAAGCTCCGTATGGGCTGTTGAAAGAAAATGTTCTAGGCTCTATATCGGAGTAGTTAACACCACAATCGATGCAGGAATATTTATTGCTTATTATAGCTGAAGGAGCTCCTTCTAGTTCCATTCTAACAAGTCCACCAGAGAGCTTCATTGCAAGTGTTACAGAATCACTTAATCTGGAAAGGTTCTTTTTGCCACTCATTAGACGATCTATCACAAGGTCTATTGTGTGCAGTTTATTCTTGTCTAATTTTATCTCGTCATCAAGGTCGTGGTTTTTGCCATCTATGATCACTTTTGCAAAACCCTCGCTCTTTAGTTTCTGGAGCAGTGCTGAGTACTCTCCCTTTTTTCCTCTTACTATAGGTGATGATACGATCAATTTTTTCCCTTCTGGGATGGACATATATTCTGCAACTATCTGTTCTGCGCTTCTTGCTTGTATCGGCTTTCCACAGCTGTAGCAGTGAGATATCCCAACCTTTGCATAGAGCAATCTCATGTAGTCGTAGATATCGGTCATTGTCCCCACGGTCGAACGTGGGTTATGCGATATCGTCTTTTGGTTTATAGCTATAGAAGGTGAAAGGCCTTCTATGCTCTCCACCTCTGGTTTCTTCAGCATATCAATGAACTGTCTTGCATACACAGAAAGGGATTCAACATAACGCCTATTGCCTTCTGCATAGATCGTGTCAAAGGCGAGAGAAGATTTACCGGAGCCCGATATCCCGGTGATCACGGTAAGTGCCTTTCTTGGGATCCTAAGATTGATATTCTTTAAGTTGTGTTCCCTGGCGTTAGTAATGATTATTTCTTTGTTCTTCATTATAGGTTTTATTTCATTCTATTTGCGAGGACCATATCTATGGCCTGGTTTATAGCCCTTATCATTGAGCACGCTGAGGCTTTTCCTGTTCTTGCTATGTCATAAGCTACGCCGTGTCCTGGGGAGGTCCGTATTATTGGGAGTCCAAGTGTTATATTTACAAGAGAATCTATACCTCTCATCTTTGCAGGTATCATGCCTTGATCATGGTACATTGCTATAAAACCATCATACCTATCCTTTGTGTCAGTTACAAAAGCTGAATCACCAGGTATAGGGCCAACAGCTTTTATTTTCATTTTATTAAGTTGTTTTATCGCCGGGATAATAGTCTTTATTTCTTCTTTCCCTAGAAGACCACAGTCCCCTGCATGAGGATTAAGCGCCAGGATACCTATGACAGGGTCCTTTTTTGTCTTAGATAAGAATTCATGCATTAACTTTGTAGATTCTATTATACGTTTTTTTGTGATCTGTTTTGTGATGTCCTTTACTGCAAGGTGTTCTGTCATTATGCCTATTTTGAATGACGGAGTGCTCATGAGCATCAGAACGGAGCGTGCTCCTAAGATGTCCTTAAGGAAGCCTGTGTGCCCAGAGAACTTTTTATATTTCTTAGAGGACTTATTCTTATCTATTGGAGCTGTTACGATAGCGTCTATTTTGCCATCTTTAGCTAGCTTGGCCCCGTAATATATGCACGATAATGTCTCGTTATTCTTTACTCCAGCCGGCATCTTTTTATCATCTGGGACCATGAATTTTACACGAGGACTTATTTTCTTCTTAGTATTGGCTTCAATGCTCTTTTTACCTTTTGCTGTTGCTATAACGACTATCTCAAGTGTTTTATCCAAGCTTAGGCCATCAAGTGCTTTGGCTATTATCTCCGGAGAAACTCCAGAAAGCTCACCCTGTGTTATGCCGATCCTTATCGGTTCATAGGTATGTTTTGATATATGCTTCATCTTTAAGATCATCCACAAATAAGCTAAGTTGGTGCTTGAACTGTTTTTCTATCAAA